>CAZNDD010000005.1:0-52011 GCA_964571735.1 uncultured Muribaculaceae bacterium
CGTCTACGACATATCTTCCAAACCGCCGGCAACCATTGAGTGGGAGTAATCCCGCCGCGTTTTTGTTAGAAGTGCAGTCCTACGCCGAACTTGAATCCTCCGTTATAAGAGGGGATTATGTCCCAGCCTACGAATAACGACACTTTGCTGACATCAAGCCCTACGCTCGGAGAGAAGTAGAAGCTGTTGTGATTGTTGTTGGTGACCATGTATCCTACCCTCGCGTCTACATAGGGACTTGCGATGAAGTCGAACCATGACCATTTCAATTCGGCAAATACTGGGGTCATGTACGCGGCGTCGGACCTCACATACTCGAATCCGAGTCCTCCTCCGATGAAGAGTCCGTTGCCGAACGAATAGCCGTGTGATGTCGTGAACGCGCTCTCGTCGAAGTTGTTGGCGACGGAGAGCTCTACGTCAAATGTGTAGCCCTTTTTGAAATAAGTATTCGTATTCTGTGCCTGTGCTTTAGCTCCGCAGATCAGAGCTGCAGTGGCAACGAAAAATGCAATGATTGATTTTTTCATCTTGTATTTATTTCTTCTTGCTAAGTCTTGCTTTGGTCTGCTCCACTGTCTCTCCTTCTCTGCTGAAAAGTACCTCGACGCATTTGTCTTCTACCTTGTGCCAGCCTGCTACGACTCCATCTTGAATCTTGAGGTATCCGTTGACCACTCCGTCCTCGATTTTTTTGTACCCGTCCACTACTCCTTTTTCGATAGCGGCGTACCCGTTCTTTACTTTAGATGCCATATACACTGTGTCTTTAACGTTGTTCTCCGTTTTGATTTCTCTAACCACGAGCATTGTGTCTCGGACGACATTTTCAGGCTCTTGAGCCTTTGTGAGCATCGCCCCTATAAGCATAAGCGGTGCTGCGATAAAATTCTTTTTGTTCATGACTGTAATTTCTTTTCGCTTGCAAAGGTATAGCGAAAAATGTTCGCATTCTGGAATTAGATTCCATTATTTTAGAATATTTTTCCTTTTAATGGAGTTTTAGCGGAAATTTGGGATAATTTTACTACCTTCGTTGCTGTTATGAAGAAACGGATTCCATATAGAGAATGGAGAGAGGGACTCGTTGAAAAGGTGCCTCAGGAGAATAGGGTAGGTACTGAATTCCTGTTTATCGAAAGCGCTGAGGGGCTCCGGCCTGCCAATGACGGACCGCTTATTTTTGATGTGACGTCAGCCATAGTCATTACTGAAGGCTCGACGGACATAAGTATCAATATGAGGAAGTATCATGTACAGGCGCCTGCCATTGTGGTTCTTTTGCCTGATACGGTGATACAGTATGGACAATCGTCTTCCGACAACAAGTCTTTTTGTCTGATTATGTCCCCGCAGTTTTTTGTGAACATGTTCAATGACAGCGTGTTGCAGACTACGCTATACACAAAGTTGCATAAAGACCCGGTAATCTCTTTTCCTCAGTCGGATGCTCGGATTCTTTATATGTTCAAAGATTTGATTGCGGGGCTGATGAGCTCGCCTAATTGTGAGCACAAACTTGAAGCGGCGCGTCATCTTACTCTTGCGCTCTTCTACGGCTATATCATATCGAAGCAAATCGAGGATTCTCCCAAAGCCAAATCCCGAGCCGATGAGATTTTTAAGAATTTCCTATCCTTGTTGAGAGAGAACTATAGCTCTCATCGCGAAGTCTCTTATTATGCTGATAAACTGTGTGTTACGTCCAAATATCTATCTTCGGTAGTTAAGGAGGTTTCCGGAAAAAGCCCTTCGGACTGGGTTGATGAATATGTGGTGACGGCAGCCAAGGCTATGCTGTCTTCCAGCAATCAGAGTATAGACGAAATAAGCCTGCGACTGAATTTTGCTTCGCTCGCCCTTTTCGGGAAATTCTTCAAGCGTGTCACCGGACTCTCTCCCCGCGCCTACCGAAATACTCTATAGCCTTGCGGGCTTAAAATGCCACATTAAGGTGGCTTGCGGGTTTAAAAGACCTTGTTCTTTGGGGTGGTGGCTACGAACTCCTTGAGATAGAAGGGTTCGAAATAGGCGATATCCTCAAATTCTCCGGCTTCAAGCTTGACCTGCGCGAGGCTTGCCATGTCTGATGCGGTAGGAAGGCATTGTACAAAAACATGTCCTTCGGCTTCGCTGCTATGTACTTCCGATATCAGTCCTGAAGATTCCGTCTCTGTGCCGAACAGTATGCGTCTGCATTTGTCAGCGGCATCTCCTATGAAAAGTACGGGGCCTTGTGCGCGAAGGTCTGAAAATGATTCGCTATCAATAATCAAGGGACTTACTTCATTGAGGCGTTTCCCTTCAGGTGAATAGATTGCTGTATAGACTTCATTCCTTCTTGCGTCGATGAGCGGGACGATTGCGCTGAATTTGCGCCCAGCGCAGCTTTCTTGTAAAGAGCTTTCCATCAATGCTTTGGCTTTCGCTGCAAGTATATCGAGAGTGCAGATTGAAATCAGGGGAATCCCGGCTCCGAAGCACAAACCTTTGGCAGTGGAAGATCCTACTCTCAATCCCGTATATGAGCCCGGGCCCGAACTCAATGCCACGGCGGAGCAGTCGCTGACCTTGAGATCGCGCTGCCCAAGCACCTCCTGTACGAAAGGTGCGGTCTGGGATGCGTGCATCCTCGGCTCTGTGCTCTCTTTGTAAGCTACGGACTTGCCGTCTTCTGCCAATGCTGCGGAACATAGTGCCGCGGAAGTCTCTATGAGTATGATTCTATCCATTGTCTTCTTCTAATCTTTTTGGGTTGTCCGTCTTATGCTTCGACGGCAGGGGCGCTTATTGACGCAAATATGCTTTTGAGGTAGGGAAACAGCGTATCCGTGAACTTCTCTATCCAACTGTAGACCACCGAGTCTTGCATAAACTGCGTGGAAAGGTGGAAGTAGTGGGAGTTGAGATCGTTGAAAAGCGTCATCAGTAGTCCTATTATGATGGCTGTATTGAAAATGGCGAGCAGAAATCCGAGAATTCTGTCTATCCATCCGAGAGAGAGAGAGTCAAGTGTCTTGGAAAGCAACTTTCCAATTAGCCTGAGTATGAAAACGCACAGTATGACCACAATGATGAATGCCAATACATAGAGGACCGTAGGGCTGCTCAGGGAAATGTAGTGGGATAGCCATTCGCTTACGCTGTCTGCGAATAGGAAAGCGAGATACGCGCTGGCGAATAGTGAGAGCAGTGCTACGAGCTGCTCGACGAACCCCTTGCTGATGCCTCTGATGATGGCGGGGATGAAGATGACGAGCAATATGATGTCAAGTACGGCCATATGCTGTATTTGTAATTATCGGTGAGATTCGTTAAATTTGCAGGTTACAAATTTAGCTAAAAAATGGAGATACGGAGCCGTCTTTTGGAGAATATTAAGGGCGATTATCCGTCATCCTATAGTTTTGAATATGAAATTCAAAGAGTATAAGGCACTGGATCTTGTATCCACGGGACGCGAAGTCCTCGACAAGTGGAAAGCCGAAGATGCTTTCGGCAAATCTCTCAAACTCAGGGAGGGTGCTCCCGAGTTCGTGTTTTTTGAGGGCCCGCCCAGCGCAAACGGCATGCCCGGTATCCATCACGTGATGGCGAGAAGCATCAAGGACTCGATTTGCCGTTATAAGACTCAAAGCGGATACCTTGTGCGTCGTCGTGCCGGTTGGGATACCCACGGACTCCCCGTCGAACTCGGCGTGGAGAAGAAGCTCGGCATCACCAAGGAAGATATCGGTAGCAAGATAAGCATTGCCGAGTATAACCGCACTTGCCGTGAGGAAGTTATGAAATATACTTCTCAGTGGCGTGACCTTACTGAGCGCATAGGCTATTGGGTGGATATGGATCATCCCTACATTACCTATGATAATCGCTACATCGAGACTCTTTGGTATCTGCTCAAGGATATTTACGGCAAGGGCTTGCTTTACAAGGGCAAATCCATCCAGCCTTACAGTCCCGCGGCGGGCACGGGTCTCAGTACGCATGAGCTCAACCAGCCCGGATGCTATCGCGACGTCAAGGATACGACTTGCTGCGTGCAGTTCAAGGTTGTGGGGGAGGACGAATTGTATTTCCTCGCGTGGACTACGACCCCTTGGACTCTTCCCAGCAATGCTGCCCTCTGCGTCGGTCCCAATATCGACTATGTGAAGGTGCGCAGCACCAACCCCTATACCGGAGCCCCAGCGACCTACATCCTTGCAAAGGAACTTGTGGGACAATGGTTCTCGGACAAGATTGAATATGAGGTGCTTCCCGGTACTATGAAGGGACGTGAACTCGCTGGTCTCAGCTATGAACAGCTCATCCCTTGGTTCAAGCTTGGTGAGGGCGCTTTTAAAGTGATACTTGGAGATTATGTGACCACCGAGGATGGTACCGGAGTGGTGCACATCGCAGGTACTTTCGGTGCTGACGATGCCCGTGTCTCCAGAGAGAACGGAGTCCCTTCCCTCTTCGTAAGGGATATAAACGGTGACTTGCAGGCCCAGGTGGATCTGAAAGGCCGTTTCTGCCGTATCGAGGACCTTGACCCTGACTATGTTAAGGAGAATGTCAATGTGGAGGGATACGCCGAGTGGGCAGGTCGTTATGTGAAGAATGCTTACGACGATACTCTCCCTGAGGATGCTCCGACCCTTGATGTGGACCTCTGCGTCTATCTCAAGCAGAAGGGCCAGGCATTCCGTATAGAAAAGCATGTCCATACATATCCCCACTGCTGGCGCACTGACAAGCCTGTGCTCTACTATCCTCTCGACAGCTGGTTCATCAAGACTACTGCCGTCAAGGATAAGATGGTGGAACTGAATAAGGATATAGTCTGGAAGCCGGAAGCTACAGGTACCGGCCGATTCGGCAAATGGCTTGAGAATATCCAGGACTGGAACCTCAGCCGCAGCCGTTATTGGGGTACACCTCTCCCTGTCTGGCGCAGTGAAGACGGTAAGGAGGAAATCTGCATCGGCAGTGTAAAGGAACTTTTCAATGAGCTTGACAAGTCTGTTGAGGCCGGATTTATGCAGTCCAATCCCTTGCGCGACAATGGGTTCGATCCCTCTGATATGTCCAAGGACAATTATGACAAGATAGACCTCCACCGTCCGTATGTGGATGATATGGTCCTCGTAAGCCCGAGCGGTAAGAAGATGCGCAGGGAGAAAGACCTTATTGACGTGTGGTTCGACAGCGGTGCAATGCCTTTCGCCCAGACTGGTCTTCGTGGCATCGAAAGCAAAGATTTCGGCACTACGGCAGATTTCATTGCGGAAGGCGTCGACCAGACCCGCGGCTGGTTCTATACTCTGCACGCCATTCATACGATGGTGAGCGGTACTCCTGCATTCAAGAGGGTGATATCCAACGGTTTGGTGCTTGACAAGAACGGCGATAAGATGTCCAAGCGACTTGGTAACAGTGTCGATCCGTTTAGCATTCTCGACAAGTTCGGAGCCGACCCTCTGCGCTGGTATATGCTTACAAATTCCCAACCTTGGGACAATCTCAAGTTTGACGAGGCTGGAGTTGATGAGGTAAGAAGGAAGTTCTTCGGCACGCTCTATAACTCATATTCGGTATTTGCCCTTTATGCGGGCATCGATGATTTCGATCCCAAAGCGGCTCTCGTGCCGTACACGGAGCGTCCTCTCTTCGACCGCTGGCTTATAAGCAGACTCAATACTCTGCTTTCCGAGGTGCATGCAGCGTATGAGGATTACGATGTGACTCTTGCGGGACGCCTCATCCAGGAGTTTGTGCTGAATGATTTGAGTAATTGGTATATCCGTCTCAACAAGAAGCGCCTCTGGGGCTCAGGCATGGACGCGGACAAGCTTTCTTGCTATCAGACTCTTTACGAGGCACTCAAGGATGTGGCGCTGCTTTCTGCGCCCATCGCTCCTTTCTTCATGGACAGGCTTTACACCGACCTCTGCCCTTGGCAGGAGTCCGTCCACTACGAGGCTATGCCTCAGTGTGATGCCTCACTTGTGGATGCCCAGCTTGAGCACAGCATGTCATTTGCCCAGAAGGCAGCATCTATGGTGCTTGCTCTCCGCAAGAAGGCAGGTATTAATGTCCGTAAGCCACTCGCCAAAGTAGTCGTGCCTGTTCTCGATGAGGAAGTGAAGAATCATTTCGATTTGGTGCGCGATATTTTCCTTACGGAGGTGAATGTCAAGGAAATAGAGTTCCTGCATGATACTGCGGGTATCATTACCAAGAAGATTAAGCCCAACTTCAAGACTCTCGGTAAGCGCTACGGAGCGAGGATGAAAGAGATTGCCGGGGCATTTGCCTCCCTCGGTCAGGAAGATATCATAGCCATTGAGCGCTGTGAGGGTGAATATGTCCTGAATCTTGCGTCCGGTGAGGTGACACTTTCGCAGGGAGACTATGAGATTATCTCTGAGGATATGCCGGGATGGCTGGTTGCAAGTGAAGGTTCGCTCACAATCGCACTTGACGTGGTGCAGACTCCTGAACTCATCAAGGAAGGTCATGCCCGTGAGCTTATCCACCCCATCCAGACTTTGCGCAAAGAACGCGGACTGGATGTCACGGACCGCATAGACACTGTCGTCTACGCGGATGGCGACAACTACAAGTCGGTGGAAGAGGCTTTGGCCCAGTATAAGGACTACATCGCGTCACAGACTTTGTCGCTGTCTCTTACTCTTGAGACTCTTTCAGAGGCTGCCGCGGATGCGTCCGAGCTGGAGTGGGACAACGGCATAGTTAAAATCGACATACGCAAAAGACAGTAGACTTTCTGGAAGTTGTCCTTTCCGATTAGGATAGACAATTTCTTATTTAATAACAAATTAAATCTTTCAATCATGGCAGACGAGAAAACACGCTATTCCGATGAGGAACTTGCCGAGTTCAAGGCCATCATCGAAGATATGCTCACCAAAGCCAAGGCTGAGTATAACACTTATAGGGAAGTAGCAAGAAACGGAGGAAATAACGATATTGACGACACGTCCCCTTCTTTCAAAACGGTGGAGGACGATGGGTCTAACCAGCGTTCCAAAGAAGAGGCTTCCCAGCTTGCACAGAGGCAGTATAAGTTTATCAAGAATCTTGAAGCTGCACTTGTGCGCATCGAGAACAAGACTTACGGAATCGATAGAGTCACAGGTAAACTCATACCCAAGGAGAGGTTGAGGCTCGTGCCGCACGCAACTCTCGCCGTGGAGACCAAGGAGATGCTTGCCCGTCAGGGAAAGAATTAGGGGCGGATGAAATTAAGCAAAGGCGCCCGACTTGCAACCCTTGGGGTGTTGCTTGTGATTATCGACCAGATCATCAAGGTCTTGGTCAAGACAAATATGAGTCTGGGTCAGATTATACCAGTATTCGGGGACTGGTTCAGACTCTGCTTCGTAGAAAATGAGGGAATGGCTTTCGGTATGGCATTCGGTGGCATACTCGGTAAGGCCATTCTTTCCGTTTTTCGTATCGTGCTCACCGGTGCATTGATCTGGTGGATTTCGCGGCTTGTCAAGCGTGCGGATGTGCCTACGGGAGTGCTCGTGGGACTGACACTCATTACAGCCGGTGCATTCGGAAACATAGTGGACTCCCTTTTCTACGGGATTATCTGGCCTGAACTGCGCATCGACGGGGCTCCGTTCGGCTTTATGTTCGGTAAGGTCGTGGATATGTTCAGTGCTACGTTCTTCCCTCCAGTGTTCAACTTCGCAGATAGCTGTGTCACCGTGGGGGCATTTTATCTTATTCTGTTCCAGTGGAAATTCTTCTCGTCTGACGGCCAGCCCAAGGATGAAAGGAAATCCGGTGGAAAATAGTCTTCCGATGGTATCATGGATTCGGAAGTTGTACCAAACCCAAACCAAATGAATGAATTTTTGAGATTCGTCAAGTTTGCACTCTTTTCAGCGAGTGCGGGACTTATCGAAATCGGCTCGTTTGCATTGTTCAACGAGTTGTTCCATTGGCAGTACTGGCTGTCTTATCTGATTGCTCTTGTATTGTCCGTGCTATGGAATTTTACCCTTAACAGAAAGTTTACTTTCCGCTCGGCGGCCAATGTGAGTGTCGCGATGGGCAAGGTGGTACTCTATTATCTCGTATTCATCCCTTTGACTACCTGGCTTGAAAATGAACTTGCAGGCAACCTTTGGTGGAACGAGTATCTTGTGACAGGAATCAACCTGCTCCTCAACTTCTCTACCGAATTTCTCTATCAGAGGTTCTTTGTCTACAAGGGAAGCGTGGACTCTGCGGCTAAGATGAATCCTGCGGTATCTGCTTGATAAACAAAGATTATGCTTACTCTTGCTCTTATCCTTTTGGCTACGATGGCCATCTCGTTCCTCTGCTCGGTGTTGGAGTCGACTCTTATGTCCACTCCGATTTCCTACATTACGCTGAAGGAGGAAGAGGGGTACAAAGCTGCCAAACGCTTCAAGAAATTCAAGACTGACTCTTCGCGTCCCATTGCGGCGATACTTTCACTCAATACTATTGCCAATACGCTTGGTGCCGCTGCGGTCGGCAGCCAGGCTACGCTTGTCTTTGGCTCGGAGTGGTTCGGACTCGTCTCTGCCATCACAACGGTTTTGATTCTGATCTTCTCTGAGATAATCCCCAAGACTATAGGCACTTCCTATTGGAAGTCTCTGATGGGATTCGCTACTTTCTGCTTGAAAATTCTTGTGGTGGTGATGTTCCCCATCGTGATTTGCGTGGAGAAACTTACCAAACTCATCGCTCCTAAGAATGCGGAAGTTTCGGTATCGCGTGACGAGGTGGCTGCGATGGCAGGCGTCGCTGAAGAGGGCGGTGACCTTGAAGAGGACGAGAACAAGATAATTCAGAACGTCATCAATATGGACGAGGTCTCCGCGTCTGACATCATGACGCCCCGCGTGGTAGCTGCCATTGCGCCGGAGTCTATGACCCTCAGGGAGTTCCATCACGACGAGAGATTCAGTCATCACTCCCGTATCCCGGTATATGCTGACAATGACGAGTATATCACCGGTTATATACTCCGTATGGAGGCTCTGCAGTTGATGGCTGACGATAAATTCGACCGCACTCTCGGCTCTATCAGACGTGACGTGACTTCATTCGGTGAGGATAAACCCCTCGATGAAATCTGGGACGAGATGCTCTCCCGCGACGAGCAGATAGCTGTTATCATTGATGAATACGGCTCTTTCCAGGGTATCCTTACCCTTGAAGATGTGATTGAGACTGTGTTGGGAAGTGAAATTGTGGACGAGCAAGATACGGTGCGTGATATGCAGCAGCTTGCCCGTGACCGTTGGACAAGCACCCAGCGCAAGGCCGCCACTCTCGCTGCCAAACGAGTAGTAACTTCTAAACCAAATAATTAATATAGTAGTGCGTATGATACTGTCGGATAAATACCATTGGAATTTCTGCTCACTCGGTGGAGTGACTCGTGTGCGCATATCTTCAGGAGAGGATATTGCCCATCTTGATGAGCTTGATCCGAAGCTTTGGACAGTGCTCAGTTGCCCCGTGGATGGGCTTTATTTTGATCGTAAGACTCTGGAAATACTCGATTCGGACAAAGACGGAAGAATACGCATAGATGAAGTGGTAGACGCTGCAAAGTGGGTCACTTCATTGCTTTCCGACCGCGATTTGCTGCTGAAGGGTAGTGATAAATTGCCTTTGTCTGCCATCAATACGGAAACTGAAGCCGGTAAGGCTCTTTATTGCTCGGCGAAGCGCATACTTGCCAATTTGGGTAAGGGCGAAAGCTCAGAGATTACTTTGGCTGAAGCTTCGGACAGTGTGACGATATTCGCCGGTACCAAATTCAATGGTGACGGAGTGATTATTCCTGCTTCTGCGGAGGAACACCCTGCCGCCAAAGAGGCAGTGGAGAAGACCATTGCTCTTATGGGCTCCAAGGTTGATAGAAGTGGGGAAGCCGGTGTGGATGAGGCTCTTGTAAATGATTTCTACGTGGCTCTTACTGATTATGTCACATGGCAGGAATCCCTTACGAGTGAGATTTTGCCTTATGGCGACAATACTGGGGCTGCTTTGGCTGCCGTTGAGGCCGTTTCTGACAAGGTTGCGGATTATTTCATGCGCTGTTCGCTCGTGTCTTTCGATGCTGATGCAAAATCTGCCCTTGATGTGCCTGTGGATAAGATTTCCGCTATTAGCGGAGCAAATCTGTGTGCAGAACTTGAGCAGATTTCACTCTACCCTCTGGCTCGTCCCGAGGCTGACGGAATACTCCATCTCGATGCCCTCAATCCTGCCTGGAAAGCTGCATTTGCTAAGTTGAAATCCCTCGTCCCGGAGGCAGACAAGAAAACCCTTGATGCAGACGAATGGAATGTTATCGTCTCCAAGTTTGCCGCATACAAGTCATGGCTCGCTTCCAAGAAGGGAGATGCAGTTGAGAGTCTCGGGCTTGACGCTGCACGCGCGTTGCTGCAGGCGGGAGCGAAGGACGAAGTGCTCGCCCTTATAGAGAAAGACAAGGCTGTCGCTCCCGAGGCGGAAGGTATAGATGTGGTTGACAAGTTCATGCGTCTGTACCGCTATTTCTATGAATTCCTTAATAACTATGTGATTTTCGGTTCTTTCTACAATTTGAAAGAAAGGGCTGTATTCGAGGCCGGTGAGTTGTATATCGACCAGCGCACCATCAAGCTTTGCATAGAGGTTAGCGACATGGCGAAGCAGACGGAGGGCGCATCGTTGAGCGGAATGTATATCATCTACTGCGACTGCGTCTCCAAGGCTCTCGGCAAGAAGAAGACTATCGCTGCGGTGCTTACCGATGGCGATGTGGATGCGCTTCGTGTAGGTATGAATGCCGTTTTCTATGATAGGGACGGAGTCGATTATGATGCCGTTGTGACCAAGATCATAGACAATCCGGTGAGTGTAAGGCAGGCGTTCTGGTCGCCTTACAAGAAACTTGCACGCAATATCACCGACAAGATAAACAAGCGCGCTGCAGAGAAGGAGAAGGCTGTCGATACAGGTCTTGCGAAACTCGCCAATGATGCGAAGCTTCCTGCTGCAGATGCCGCCAATGCAGCTCCTGCCGCCACTCCTGCCGGGAGTTTCGACATAGCCAAGTTTGCCGGTATCTTCGCTGCTTTAGGTATGGCTGTTGGCTTTATCGGTTCGGCTCTTGCCGCACTTGTAAAACCTTGGTACACCGGACTTATCGTGATAGCTGTCGCTATGGTATGTATCTCCGGACCTTCTATGTTCCTCGCGTGGAGCAAGCTTCGCAAGCGCAATCTTGGCCCTGTCCTCAATGCAAACGGTTGGGCTGTGAACTCCAAGGTTATAGTCAATATCCTCTTCGGTGCGACACTTACTTCTCTCGCGAAATACCCCAAACTCGCTGCTCTGGAAGATCCGTACGCCCCCAAGAAGAATCCTTGGCCAAAGGTTATTGCCGGCTTTGTGGTGCTCGTTGGTATTTTCCTCGCTTTGTTCTTTACTGACAATCTGAAATGGATGGGAATCCACAGACACAACGCTCCTGAAGCGGTGGAGCAGGTCGTGGAATGTCCCGAGCAGTCTGCCGAATAAGCAGCGCTTTCAATAAATACGGGGATGGCTGAGAAAATCAACCATCCCCGTTTCTTTATGCGGTCGGGTGAGACCGTGCTGATGAATCTTTATTCTTCGACCGAAAGCAGGGCGATTACCTTGCCAGGATCCTTGTAGTCAGGATGTTCGTAGAGGAAGCGAGTCCTTGCGGCGTCAGCGTCAAATTCTTCTTTGTAGAGCTGAGAAGCTACCTTGCCGTCGGAGAGCAGGTAAGTGAAACCATCAACCTTATCCCCTGTGCTGTGTTTGCTGTGAATTTCGTAGATTTTGCCGTTGCTCAAATCTCCGCCTATTGCGTTGAGAGCGTCTTCATAAGTCTTGTGGATGTGTTGATCAAGACTTGTCTGGTGCACATGGAATATCTCCACGACATACCCCTTAGCTTTTCTTGGCTGGTTCATAATCTTGGGTTTTAGAGGTTAACAGTAGAAACTTCAGAACTTGGCCCAAATCCATGAGGCTTGCTCGAGCGGTTTCCTTGAGTGTAAATATATGAATTTTTTGAACTGATTGCATCTGTGTGGCAATATTTTTCGCAATAGATATGCCAATCGCGCGGAATTGTGTAATTTTGGGGCCGATATGAAAAAGATACTTATAGCATTGTTGCCCCTTGCTGTGCTCGCATCTTCATGCGGTAGTGTGCGGAAGGGCTCTCAAGTTAAAGAAGTGACCCCAGTTGTGGTTATGAACAAAGATTCTCTCACTATAATTTCTTCAGCGAATCCGTCTTGCTGTAAGTCCGGTGCTTGCTATGGCGCTGATGCTGCAAAGTCGGGACTGGGCTTTGATGTTTTGTCTCGTTTGGCCGAGTCTTCAAAGGAAAATATCGTTTTCTCACCTGTAAGCCTGTCGTTTGCACTTGGAATGACGGCTGACGGAGCTGCGGGGCAGACCCTCTCCGAGATGGCTTCCGTGCTTGGATTCAAGACTGACGGCTTGACTGACGCTCAGATTAGAGACCTTATCCGCGCGGAATATGCCAAGACAGCATCTGTACTTGAAAGTGCGGACAGCAGCGTGGTTATGGAAAGCGCAAATTCCGTCTGGACGGATAAGGATTTCCCGATTGAGGAGAGTTTTGTGGCTTCCGTACAGAAGAACTTCGGTGCAGAGGCAAGGAGCGTGGATTTCGGTTCAGCCCGTGCGGCACGCGAGATAAACTCATGGTGCTCGGACAAGACCCACGGCAAGATAGATAATGTGGTACGTGAGACCCGCGGCTGGAAGACAGCCCTTGTCAATGCCGTGTATTTCGATGCCGAGTGGTCAATGCCCTTCGAGAAGACTTCTAAGGGAGAGTTTACATCTATAGGCGGCGAGAAAAGTGAACACACTTTCCTCAAACGGAAAGACTACATGGCCTATGCGGAATGTGCTGATTATCAGATGGTAGAACTGCCTTATGGTATGGAAGGTAATTTCGTGATGGATGTGATTCTGCCTCGTGAAGGCAGGGCAGTTGCCATCGACGGTGAGGCGTATGCCGCCTTGTGCTCCAAACTTGACAAACTTGACGAGACCAAGGTTAATTTCCTTATGCCCGAGTTTAGAATCGAGAGCCAAAGCGAACTTGCTCCCGTGCTCGCATCTCTTGGCATGTCCAAGGCTTTCAGCCCAGAAGCGGAATTTCCTCTGATCTCGGATGCTTCCATGATGATAGACCGTATTCTTCAGAAGACCTATATAGATGTCACTAAGGATGGTACTCAGGCTGCCGCAGTGACTGTGGTCGGCATACGCCTTACCAGCATGCGTCCGGATAACGATCCTGTGATCGATTTCATCGCTGATAGACCTTTCCTTTTTGTGGTTAGGGAGAAGTCTTCATCCGAAATTCTTTTCGTGGGTCAGAAACTCCGTTAAATCGCGTCGCGAAATCTATCTCAAATAAGAATCCGGCTATGAGTTGATTCATGGCCGGATTGCTTTTATTTCGCATCAGTACCCGTGGCTTGGGAAATATGCTGCCTATTGAATCAGGATGCCGACTCCTATAGCGATGAGTATGAGACCTCCTATGACTTTAGCCCAACTGCCGGCTTTTTCTCCTATCTTCTTGCCCCAGGCGATGCCTATGGATACTGCGGCTATTGTGATGATAAACAGGGTTATGGCTTGAGTCCAGATCTGTGTCGTGTCGCTCATGCTCAGCGATACTCCCACCGCAAGTGCGTCGATGCTTGTTGCTATGCCTCCGAGTATGATCTTTCGCATGCTGTTGAAGTCTGCGTGCTCGGTGTGCTTTCTGAATCCGGAGACCAACATTGACCCTCCGACATATAGGAGAAGCAGGAATCCTATCAGATGCGAGATCTTGTACACATAAGCTACGACCAAGTCTCCGAGAAAATATCCTCCTAAAAGGAAACAGATGTGTATCACAGCGAAGGTTAAGGCTGTTTTAAGCACTGAAGCCGGGGTGATTCTCTTGAGGGACAAGGATGAACAGATAGCCACGGCAAAGCAGTCCGCGCATAGGGAAAGCGCAAGGAGTGCCGCATCGATAATGCTTTTTAACATTGTATGCTGTAGTTTTAAGAGGTTGTTTCGAAAAAATGTAGGATGGATATTACCATTTTAAGGTCTGAACGGCTGCCTGCCGGCAATGGAACGTCCGAGCGTGAGGCTGTCCGCATATTCGAGGTCATCTCCGAATCCGAGACCTCTGGCGAGGGTCGTCACTTTAACTCCAAGGGGAGCGAGCTGACGGTATAAGTAGAATGAAGTCGTCTCGCCTTCGACATTGCCGCTCAACGCGAGTATGATTTCATTGACTCCGCCACGGGAGATGCGTCCCATCAGTTCGTTTATCTTCAAGTCGGAAGGCCCGATTCCGTCGATGGGGGAGATGATGCCGCCGAGGACATGATAGACGCCTTTGTATTGGAGTGTGGCCTCTATGCTCATTACGTCTCTTACGCTCTCTACTACGCATATGACTCCGTGATCCCGCCTGTCGTCGGAGCATATCGAGCATGTTTCACCGTCGCACACCATCATGCATTCTTTGCAGTAATGTATGTCCGTCGCTAAGGCGTCAATGGCAGACGCGAAAGCGTGGATTTTCTCTGCCGGGAGAGATAGCAGGTGGAGGGCAAGTCGCAGAGAACTTCTGGAGCCGACTCCCGGTAGGGAACCTATTTCTTCCACGGCCTCCTGAAGGACTTTTGAAGGATATTTGTCAAACTGCGTCATTTCGCTAAAAAAGAGGAAGGCGAAGTTAGCTATTTCCTGCGGATTTGCAATGCGGGTCTTTTTCTCTGTATCATTTCATGGTCCATTTTTCGTTCATTTGCAAGTATTTAGCTTTTTTGTTGGGGGGGGGTAAAAAATAATGTTTATATTTGTGTGACTATTCAAATTTTGTTGACATGGGAATACTTACCAAGTTTGCGAACTGGTATTTTTCAAAACGAAAGTTGCCTTATTGGATGGTGCTGATTCTTGATAGCACTATTGTGGCGTTTTCGCTTTATGTAGCATACTATATCCAATTTGGCGCGGGCGGTTTGCTCCGTGACTTCCACGCTGTGACGTTCGGGATGCTGGTTACGGTTGTCCTGTTCGTTGTCTCTTTCAGAATATTCCATACTTACAGCGGGTTGCTGAGGTATTCTTCTTTCGTGGACCTGGAAAGAATCGCATTGAGCGATGCTGTGGGAGCGGTGTTTGTATTAGCCGTTTCTCTTTTGTTTGCCGCGCTCGATATCGAGAGCGTGATTTTGCCCAATTATCGCAGTTGTCTCATCATCTTTGCGGGTGCTACTCTGCTGATGTGGCTGGAACGCGTGCTTATCAAGTCGCTCTATGACCAGTTTAGAGTGACGGAGAATGCCCAGAAGACCTTTATCTATGGAGTGAAGGCAGGTGGTGTGAGCCTTGCCAAGGATGTACGCAATCAGACTCCTGTGGTCTATGAGCTTTGTGGCTTCATTGCCCCTGAACCGGAAGGCAAATCTGATTTGCTGATGGGTGTGAGGGTCTACAATGACGATGATAATCTGATTGATGTGATTCGCCGTTTGGGCATTCAGGTTGTGCTGGTCTCACCTCTGGAGACGGATCGTTTCCGCACCCGTACGGATTTGGTGGACGCGCTGCTTGTCAACGGTGTGCATATCAGGGTCATGTCAGGTCCTGAAGAGTGGGACGGCAAGTCCGATTTGCATAGTTCGCAATTGCGCGAAGTGGAGATCGAGGACCTCCTGCCCAGAGATAAAATCGAAATCAGTATGCAGGCAATTGCTGAGCAGTTGACCGGTCACAGTATCCTGATTACCGGTGCGGCGGGTTCCATCGGTTCCGAGATTGTATCTCAAGTGGCGCAGTTCAGACCTTCCAATCTTATCCTGATAGATCAGGCCGAGACTCCTATGCATGACGTGAGGATGAAGATGTGCGGAGAATTTCACGATATCACTTGCGAGACCATCGTGGCGTCCATTACCAATGCGGAGCATATGGATAGCCTCTTTGACAAGTATCGTCCTGAATATGTGTTCCATGCAGCGGCATACAAGCACGTCCCTATGATGGAGGACAATCCTGCAGAGGCGGTGCAGAACAATATACGGGGCACACGCATCATCGCTGATCTCTCGGTCAAGTATGGAGTCCGTAAATTTGTCATGGTCTCTACTGACAAGGCTGTGAATCCGAGCAATGTAATGGGCTGTTCCAAGCGTATATGCGAGATTTATTGTCAGTCGCTCAACAGCGCGGTGGAGAAAGGCGAGGCTCCCGCCCAGGTGGACGGCAGTCCGGCAGTGACCCGTTTCGTGACTACCCGCTTCGGCAATGTCCTTGGCTCCAACGGATCGGTGATTCCGCTTTTCCGTGAGCAGATTAAGCATGGCGGCCCTGTTACGGTGACGCATCCGGACATCATCCGTTATTTCATGCTTATTCCTGAGGCTTGCAGTCTCGTTCTTGAGGCCGGTGCAGTGGGCAAAGGTGGAGAGATTTTCGTGTTCGATATGGGCGATCCCGTGAGGATTTCGGACCTTGCCGCGAGGATGATAAGGCTTTCGGGTGCGCAGAATATCCAGATTGTCTACAGCGGACTGCGCGACGGCGAGAAACTTTATGAGGAAATGCTCAGTGACAAGGAGCTTTCCAAGCCTACTACTCATCCTAAAATCCGTATAGCTGCGGTGCGCGAGTATGATTATAAGGAGGCTTGCGCCAATGAAGAGCGTTTGCTTAAGGTGTCATATACCTACGACGACATGGCTATAGTCAAACTTATGAAAGAGATAGTCCCCGAGTATAAGAGTTTGAGCTCAAAGTATTCGGTGCTGGATAGCTAAACCTTTAATTCTACTATATGATGACTGCCTGCAATGCTGCGGGCAGTTTTCGTTTGTGTAGCAGGTGCTTTCGAGCAGTATAAAAAACGAGGAGGACCGGCATCTGCCTGATCCTCCTTGTTAATAGTATTGAGTGAGAGTTTTTCTACTTTTTTAGTCCGAGCTTGAGGAACTTGATATATTCGTTGATGTCGAGGTCGTAGCCGCGCGGTCCGCCCAATATGTCTTCAGACTCTGCGTCGAGTATGATGTAAGTGGGCTGTGCATTGACTCCGAATCTGGTGAGGGCGAAGTTGGAGTTGATTTTGCCCAATGTCTTGAGTGTCTTACCGTTGTCGCTTACAACCCAGTCTGCCTCATCGAGTTTTTTCTTGTCATCTGTGAAAAGTGAGCAGACAATGTAGTCGTTCTTGAGGATTGAAAGCACTTTGCTGTCGGACCAGACTCGGCTCTCCATTTCGCGGCAATTTACGCAGCCGTGTCCCGTGAAATCCACCAGCAGGGGTTTGCCCTGTGCAATGGCCGCCTGTCTGGCCTCTTCGTAGTCGAAGTATGCGTCTATCCCGTATGGAACTTCCAAGAAGTCGGCATATTTGCGCTCAGGCTTGCTTTCCTCCTGCAGCTGGTAAGTGGCGACATTCTCTCCCGTGGCTCCGCCCAATACGAACTCTTGTGAAGTGATGGGAGGAAGATAGCCGGAGAGGGCTTTGAGAGGTGCTCCGAACATGCCGGGAATCATCCAGACCACGAAACTGAACACCACGATGGCGAGTATGAGTCTTGTGACCGAGACATACTGCATGGGGCTGTCATTCTTGAATCTGATCTTGCCGAGGAGGTAAAGTCCGAGCAGTGTGAACACTACAATCCAGATTGCAAGATAGACTTCGCGGGGGAGCAGGCCCCAGTGGTAAGTCTGGTCGGCAACACTGAGGAACTTGAATCCGAGAGCAATTTCAATGAATCCGAGCACAACCTTGACGCTGTTGAGCCAGCCACCGCTCTTAGGCAGTTTCTTGAGCAGTGAAGGGGCAAACGCAAGTATTGTGAAGGGAAGCGCAAATGCAATAGAGAATGCAAGCATTGTTATGATAGGCTCCCAGATGGCTCCGTGAGTGGACTCGATGAGGACGCTTCCTACGATAGGTCCTGTGCATGAGAATGAAACGAGCACGAGGGTGAGGGCTACGAAGAATGTGCCTATAAGTCCGCCCTTGTCACTTTTCTTGTCAGAGTCGTTGACAAGTTTGGAGGGCATGGTGATTTCGAATGCTCCGAAGAACGAAGCTGCGAAAACCATGAAGATTATGAAGAAGAGGATGTTGGGAAGCCAGTGTGTCGCAAGCCAGTTGAAGATGTCAGCAGTGACGGACTGTCCGCCAGTCAGCAGGCTGATCAGAATCAATGCAGCAATGGGTAGGGTGTATAGCGCGACGATGGACAGTCCGAATACGATGGCGAGGCTCTTGCCCTTTTTCTGCTTGATGAAGAAACTTACGGTCATAGGGACCATGGGGAAAACGCAGGGCGTAAGGAGCGCCATGAATCCCCATGCTATGGCAGCTAAAATGGTGGACCAGAGAGACTTCCCGCTATTGCTGCTCTCTGCAGGCTTCGATGCCGGCTTGACACTTGCGATGCTACCTCCACAAGGCTCCATCTCAAGGGTGGTCTCGTATTCGGAGGGACTTAAGCACTCGTGCGTGATTTCGTTGCATGCCTGCCATTCTATGAGTATGGTGCAGGCAGGCTCGCCCTCTCCGTGATAGCTGACTCTCTGCTTGAGAACGATAGGAGCTTTCAGAACGCTTACTTCGGATGCTCCGTCTTTATATAAGCTTGATTTGCTTGCCAGTTCTACCTCGCTTACGGCTTTGATGCCGTCTCCTTCTATGGTGAGGCTTGTGGCATTGTATCCTCCTCCATTCTGCTTGAGGTCGTAAATGTGCCAGCCGGAGCCGTTGAAACCGCCTTCTGCGCTGATTTCATAGACCCCGTCAGTGAGGGCTTTGTAACTGACTTTCCAACTTACGGGGTTGTTCCCTTGGGCGGAAATGTTTATGCATGCGCATATCAAAGCGCAGATGCAAAGTAATGTATGTTTAAGATGTTTCATATTCGCTTTTTTGTGCCAAAAATTGCATTTAGGATAAAAACATGCAATTGCCGGGCGTTAAAAGGTTTTTTACACTTACTGAATTCTCTACAAAAATAGCATCTTTATTTGATAAATTTATATATTTGCCAAGTATGAGTGCTTGCAATTCGATTGATTGCCGGTCATTCGCCACAGATAACACGCATAATTTTTAACCAGCGACCTGTGTGTCGCGCTATACGAAACTAATTAATCAAACATTTTCTAATCTATGAACTATCTTTTTTATATGGTGCCGGCAGCATCGCTGCTCGCTCTCTTGTTCGCATTTCTTTTCTATAGACAGATGAAGCGGGAGGATGAAGGCACTCCGACGATGAAAGAAATTGCACTTTATGTGCGTCAGGGCGCGATGGCGTATCTCAAACAGCAGTACAAGGTGGTGATTGTCGTATTTCTGATTCTTGCCGCTGTGTTTGCTGTCCTCGCGTATGTGTTTCATATACAGAATCCTTGGGTTCCGTTTGCCTTCCTTACGGGAGGATTTTTCTCCGGACTTGCGGGGTATGTCGGTATGCGTACGGCGACTTTTGCGTCCGGGCGTACGGCCAATGCAGCGCGTCGCAGTTTGAATGCGGGACTTAAGGTTGCATTCCGCTCCGGTGCGGTGATGGGACTGACCGTTGTGGGGCTCGGACTTTTGGACATTGCTCTCTGGTGGGTGATTCTCAATGCCTTTGTTACTGATGCAGATCCTGCACAGAAACTGGTCGTGATTACCACGACTATGCTTACTTTCGGTATGGGTGCTTCCACGCAGGCTCTTTTCGCCCGTGTGGGAGGCGGTATCTATACTAAGGCTGCCGATGTGGGTGCGGACATTGTGGGGAAGGTAGAGGCTGACCTGCCGGAAGACGACCCCCGCAATCCTGCGACTATTGCGGATAATGTGGGTGACAATGTGGGTGATGTGGCAGGTATGGGTGCAGACCTTTACGAAAGCTATTGCGGCTCTATACTCAGTACCATGGCTCTCGGTGCCTCGGCTTTCTTTATGGCTGGACCTGAAATGCAACTTAAAGCCATTCTTGCGCCTATGCTGATTGCGGCTGTCGGAGTCTTGCTCTCCGTCGCGTGCATATTTACCGTGCGTACCAAGGAGGGTGCGGGCATGTCCCAACTGCTCAAGAGCATGAGTTTCGGAACCAACCTTGCCGCCGTGCTCAGCGCGTTTGCGACTTTCGGTGTTCTTGCATTGGTGTTCGGTACCAAGACTCCCGACTGGTGGCAGCTTTCGCTCTCTGTCATTTCCGGACTGCTCGCCGGTGTCATCATCGGCAAGACCACTGAGTATTATACTTCACATTCGTTCAAACCCACGCGCAAGCTGGCAAAGTCCTCGGAGACAGGGCCGGCTACAGTGATTATCAGCGGCGTGGGCCTCGGTATGCGCTCTACTGCCATTCCCGTACTTGCCGTGGCATGTGCCATCATGCTTTCGTATCTCTGTGCCATAGGCTTTGATTTTGATGGTATGATGACTGCCGCCAATCTCTCCAAGGGCTTGTACGGAGTCGCGATTGCTGCCGTGGGTATGCTTTCTACTCTTGGAATTACTTTGGCGACAGACGCTTACGGACCAATTGCCGACAATGCAGGTGGCAATGCGCAGATGAGCGAGCTTGAGCCTGAAGTCAGGCAGCGTACCGATGTGCTCGACGCGCTCGGCAATACTACGGCAGCTACGGGCAAAGGCTTTGCAATAGGCTCTGCAGCGCTTACCGCTCTCGCCCTGCTCGCTTCATATATAGAGGAAATCAAAATTGCACTGCATCGGAGCGGGGAGATGATACATGGCATCGCAGGGGAGATTGATGCCGCCCAGGCAAGTTTCCTCGATGTACTCAACAACTATCAGATAAATATAATGAACCCCAAAGTGCTTGCGGGCGTATTCATTGGTTCGATGATGGCATTCCTCTTCTGCGGACTTACCATGGATGCCGTTGGCCGCGCTGCGCAGAAGATGGTGGTGGAGGTGCGCAGGCAGTTCCAGACCATCAAGGGCATACTTACAGGCGAACAAAGACCCGACTATTCTCGTTGTGTGGAGATAAGTACCAAGGCGGCTCAGAAGGAGATGATACTTCCGTCGCTCCTTGCCATCGTTGCTCCTGTTCTGACCGGTATTCTGCTTGGTCCTGCAGGCGTCATGGGGCTTCTCGTGGGTGCGCTCGGTGCGGGCTTTGTGCTGGCGGTATTCCTTGCCAACTCGGGCGGTGCATGGGATAATGCTAAGAAATATGTCGAAGAGGGTAACTTCGGCGGCAAGGGTTCGGATTCTCACCATGCCACAGTTGTGGGTGATACTGTTGGTGACCCGTTCAAGGATACTTCAGGACCTTCGCTCAATATCCTTATCAAGCTCATGAGCATGGTTTCAATCGTAATGGCAGGCGTAACGGTATTGTTCTAAGCGGATTTGAATGTGAAAGGCGACCGGGAGGGAATCCCGGTCGCCTTCGTCGTGTCTTCCTCTCGCCGAGGGGGCCCTTGCAAAGACATCGTCGCAGCCTGTGCGCCTTACGGCGCTAATGGTTTTCCGTACTTGACACTCGCATGTGCAGGCACAGTTCGTGCCTGCGCACGAAAAAACCGACCGCAATCTTGCGGCCGGCTGCTCCTCGTCTTTGCGGTGAGAGAGGGATTCGAACCCCCGTTACGTTGCCGTAAACCTGTTTTCGAGGCAGGCTCCTTCAACCACTCGGACATCTCACCTTACCGTCTCACCGGGACTCATGTCCATCGGGAGGAAACGGACTGCAAAGGTAATAATTTTTAGAATATCAGCAAAGTCTGTTGCCCCGCCCGTCACATTCCATTGATTTTGATTGGTGCAGACATGTTCAGGACGTCAAGAACGATGGCAAGGTGGAAACCGGGATCTTGTGCCCTGACTTTTTAAAATTCAGTCGGCTTCTCAATTCTCTTGTCGTAGGATACGGCTTATTTTTGTATATTTGTAGGCTATGTCATTCAGTTTCTTTCAGCGCGTCAGCCGCGCCATCATAGGTAAAGCCCGAGTAGACGACGATACGCTCGACGCGATAGAGGAAGCCCTCATCGAGTCGGATATGGGGGTGGATACCACTCTCAAGGTGATTGACGCCCTCGAAGAAAGAGTCTCCAAGGATAAATATACTTCACATAATGAACTTATGGGTATGCTCAGAGATGAGATTTCATCCCTGATGGTTCCTTGTGAGGGGAGTATTGATGTATCTTCCTGCAAGCCGTATGTCTTTCTTGTCGTGGGTGTTAACGGCGTAGGTAAGACTACTACCATAGGTAAGCTTGCCCGCTATTTCGCTTCGCAGGGGAAGAAAGTCGTACTCGGTGCGGCGGATACATTCAGGGCTGCAGCCGTGGATCAGATTACAATCTGGGCGGAACGCTCAGGTGTGGATATAGTCAAGCAGCAGATGGGTTCCGACCCTGCCGCCGTAGCGTATGACACGGTCAAATCTGCGATAGCAAAGGGCGCGGACGTGGTGCTTATAGACACTGCCGGTCGCCTGCACAATCGCATTGACCTTATGAATGAACTCTCCAAAATCCGTAATTCCTTGCGTAAGGCTTTACCCACAGCGCCCAATGAGGTTATGCTTGTGCTGGACGCGCTGACTGGTCAGAATGCCTATCAGCAGGCTAAAGAATTTACCAAGGCGACGGAAGTCAGTTCTCTTGTACTCACCAAGATGGATGGTACTGCCAAGGGCGGAGTCGCAGTGGGTCTGGTGGACCAGTTCGGCGTGCCTATCCGTTATATCGGAGTCGGAGAGGGTGTGGATGATATCAAGGCGTTCGACAAAGATAGTTTTGTCGCTTCGCTTTTTGATGAAAATGACTTGAAATAAAATCATTGGGATATGAAGCTCAGTTACAATTGGTTGAAAGATTATCTGGAGTGTGATCTCACTCCAGTGCAGATAGCAGAAGCGATGACTTCCATAGGAATCGAGGTGGATTCCGTGGAGGAAACTCCTGCCGTGGAAGGTGGACTCAAGAATGTGGTGGTCGCCAAGGTACTCACTTGCGAAATGCATCCTGACTCGGACCACCTGCATGTGACGACTGTCGATGACGGAAGTCCGGAGCCGGTACAGGTCGTCTGCGGTGCGCCCAATGTGGCGGCCGGTCAGAAAGTCCTTTTTGCCCGTATCGGGGCGGTGCTTCCTGGCGACTTCAAGATTAAGAAGTCCAAGATTCGTGGCGTTGAGAGTTTCGGTATGATATGCGCGGAGGATGAGCTCGGTATAGGCAACAGCCACGACGGGATTAAGGTGTTGCCGGAGGATGCTCCCGTAGGCCAGGCGGCAGCGGATTATCTCGGCTTGGAGAATAGAGCGGTAATCGAATATGAGATTACGGCAAACCGCGTGGATGCGACTTCCCACTGGGGTGTCGCCCGCGATTTGTATGCTTACCTGACTCTTCGTGGCATTCCATGTACTCTCCATAAGCCCGAAGTCGAGCAGGAGTTCCTCTCCTTGCCTCGTACTGACGATAAAGGTCTTGATGTGCAGGTGCTTACTGTTGATGGTGCTCCCCGCTATTCTGGACTTACTATAAAAGGTGTCAAGGTCGGTCCTTCTCCCGAATGGATGCAGCAAAGACTCACTGAGATAGGAAGCCGTCCTATTGACAATCTTGTGGACATCTCCAATTATATTCTTTTCGAGCTCGGTCAGCCGCTTCATACTTTCGATGCCGACAAAGTCGCCGGCGGAAAAGTGATTGTGCGCAGGGCTGAGGAAGGTGAATTGATTGTCACCCTTGACGGAGTGGAGCGTAAACTCTCCGCCTGTGATGTAGTTATCGCTGATGAAAACGGCCCCATGTGCGTTGCCGGAGTATTCGGCGGTAGCGAGAGCGGAGTTACTTCTGGCACCGTAAATCTTTTCCTTGAGGGTGCTTATTTCGACCCTGGATGCATTCGTAAGACGAGCAAACGCCTTCAACTTCAGACAGATGCATCTTTCCGCTATGAGCGTGGCGCAGATCCTGAGATGGCTTTGTTCGCGCTTAAGCGTGCCGCTTGTCTTGTGGTTAAATATGCTGGGGGTGAGGTTGCAGGTGAACTCTTTGAAAATTATCCGGAGCCTAAGCGTAGGGCACAGATTGAACTTGATTACGATAGGATCGAGTCTTTCATAGGTAAAAAGATAGGTCACGACACCATCGACGGCATACTCACAAGCCTTCAGTACAATTTCGTTTCCCGCGAGGGCAGTAAGGTTTGCGTCGAGGCTCCTTCATATATGGTGGACGTATATCGCGAATGTGATGTGGTTGAGGAAATCCTCCGCATCTACGGCTATGACAACATTCCTTTCCCTTCACACATGCGCATGTCGGTTAATCCCACTCCTTCTCCGGAGAAAGAGGCCGTGCGCGACTCGTTGTCCAACTTCTTGGCTGCCAACGGATTTGTGGAGACGATGAATAATTCGCTCACCAAGGCTGATTATTATAAGGGACTCGAGACTTTCAAGGCGGAGAATCTTGTCCGTATAGTCAATCCTCTTTCCCAGGATCTCAATGTCATGCGTCAAACGCTGATATTCGGTCAGTTGGAGAATATCGCATACAATGCCAACCGTCAGATGAGTTCTATGAGACTCTTCGAGTATGGCTCTGTCTATCGCAGATTGGCTGACAAACCTGCCGAGACCCTTGAGGGCTATGAGGAGCATGGGGAATTCTGCCTTGCGATTACCGGCGCGAGCGACAAGACTTGGAACAATGAGTCCCGCAAGAGCGATTATTTCTTGCTGAAGGGTTATCTGGAACTTATCCTGCGTCGTTATGGGGCTGATTTGTATCAGCTTTGGACTGATGCTGCTCCTTCTGACATATTCTCCGAGGGCGTGGTCTACAAACTCCCCGGAAAGGGTGAGGTCCTTGCCACTCTCGGTACTGTATCTCCTGCCCTTGCCCGCAAATTTGGTGTCAAACAGCCTGTTTTCGTCTGCGAAATCAGCTTCCCCGCTCTCTTTACTCTCGTCTGCAGGGATAAGGTTGCGTTCAAGGAATTGCCCCGCTTCCCTGAGGTGAGAAGAGACCTTGCATTACTCCTTGATGAAGGCGTCAGCTACTCTGATTTGCGAGTCACTGCATTGAAACAGGCCCGCAAGCTTCTCAGGGATGTCACTCTCTTTGATGTCTATAGAGGTGACAAGATTCCCGAGGGAAAGAAACAGTATGCCATTAGTCTTGTGTTCCAGGATCCTGAGCGCACCCTTACCGATGAGGAAGTCGAGAAGGCTGTGAACAAGATCATGTCGACATTCGAGGCTTCTTTCGGTGCGCGACTGAGATAGGAAATGAGGTTACGGACTCGGACATATCTCGCGGTGGGACTCGCGATGCTTCTGGTCTGCTCATGTGGGCGGAAGGCGCGTGTTATCCCCGAATCCGTTTTATCGGACATCTATGCCGAGATGTTCCTTGCGGATCAGTGGATTCAGCAGAATTCAAGGGTGCGCAAGACCGCGGATACGACTAATTTTTATCTGCCCATATTTGAAAAATATGGTTACGGACTCGATGACTACAGACATTCTGTGGAGCATTATCTTCGTAAACCTGACGACTATGCGCGTATTGTCAAGTCAGCGTCTTCCAAACTCACGGCTGAAGCAAAACGCTTGCAGGAGATAGAAGACGCCATAGCCAACAGGCCGAAGTTCTCGCCTTATGTGCCGAGCGAGTTCCGTTACGATACCCTTGTATTTAAAGATAGTACGGGCTTTTGGCCCAATGATTCTTCCTTTGTGTCGAAGGCTCCGGTGGATAGTCTTGTCGGGCATCGTGATTCTGTCGCTACCATACGGCTTGATACATTGGAGAATATAGTATTAGACAGTACCCAAACAAAAATACTGAAGTATGACAGACAACAAGTTGATTCTCAAAAAGTGTTTCTCATTCATGGACTTGACGACTCTGCGTCCGGAAGACACACCCTCAAGCGTGCGCTCCCTCGTGAAGAAAGTCGCGAGTTTTCAGAATGAGTATCCCGATTATCCGCTTCCTGCATCGGTATGCGTATATCCTAACTTTGCAGCTGTAGTAAAGGAGGCCCGTCCTTCTGAAGAATTGAATGTGACATGCGTCTCGGGATGCTTCCCCGCATCACAGAGTTTCTTGGAGGTGAAAGTCCGTGAGACTGAGCTTGCAGTGGAAAATGGAGCCGATGAGATTGACGTGGTGCTTGCACTCAATGCCTTCCTTGACGGAGATGAGGAAAGTGCCCGCAATGAAATCCGTGCATTCCGCGCTGCGACCAAGGGTAAGGTGCTCAAGGTGATACTTGAGACCGGTGTGCTCAAGACTCCGGAGCTTATCCGCAGTGCTTCGCTTCTCGCTATGGAAGAAGGTGCGGACTTTATCAAGACATCTACTGGTAAGGTTCCCGTCAATGCTACCCCTGAAGCTGCCCGCGTGATGTGCGAGGCTATTAAAGAATACTATCTGCGTAGCGGCCGCAAGGTCGGATTTAAGGCTGCAGGCGGTGTATCCACAGCTGAGGAGGCTCTTCAGTACTACTCGATCGTAGAGGAGATACTCGGAGAGGAGTGGCTTGACAAGAGTCTTTTCCGTCTGGGTGTGAGCCGCCTCGCAAATTCGCTTGTTGGCGCAGTTGAAGGCACGGAAATCAAGTATTTCTAAGAATTTGTGACAACAGGGACTAAATTCCCGATGTGTATCCTGATTGAGCGTAAGTGATTCGCTTTCAGTAGGATATGGTAAATATTAAAAAAGACCTTTTTTTAGTAATCTATGAAAAGGTCTTTTTTTTATAAAAAAACCTACCGATTCCGTGTCTGGCTTTTCAGACGCGGAATTTTTGTATTAGTTTTGCCGTCGAAACTTTTAAAACAGAATCAGCTATGAAACGACTTCCGTTTTCTGCCGCATGTGCGGTTTTGATTGGAACTCTTATGAGTGCCATCTCGTGTACACATTCAGACATTGATGTGATAGACCCCTATGCTTACGATGACGGATCTTCCGTGAGCCACGATCTTATCGTGCTGGGAGACCGTCTCGAAGACCCTTACACCGTGGTCAATATGACCAAAGCGGTTTCTGAACTTTATCCTACCCGGGCTTCATCCATGGAACTTGTGCCCACTGACCATTACGTCAGAATCCTTCCTTCTGACGAGACTCAACTGAAAGTTCTCGATAGTCTTGGGGTTCAGATGTTGGATCACCCTCTTGATTATGAGATAGTAAAGGAGGGAGACTATTATCATGATCCGGAGATTCCGGAGGGTTGGATCACATGGCAGTACGCCGTTGTCCCAGCTGATTTCGAGATGCCGGGCGGGATACGCTATGAGCTTGTGGACAAATGCTATATTCCCTCTGATGATACTAAGGCCGTGTCTGCTTCCGGTGAAGACCTGTCTTGGGTTGACTGGGATGCCGTGGAGGAGCGGGCGTTCGACCTTACGGGCAATTCGGAGCTCTACGAGCCGCCTACGAAGGGAAACTCCAAATCCCGCTATCCCAAAGGTCGTATCTCCATCATGGACAAGGACTATAGCTCCAATCCCATCGGAGTCAAGTGCGTCAAGGTAACTTGCAATGTTTTCGTTAAGTTTGCACGCGTATATACCGATGAGGAGGGCTATTATCAGATGAACCGGAGCTTCTCCTCCAAGCCTCGCTATCGAATCGAGTTTACAAATAGCAAAGGTTTTAGTCTCGGCTACAATTGGGTGCTTGTCAAAGGCTCCATTTCTACTCTCGGAAAGCATGGTCCGGAGGGATATAGCATCTGTATTGACGAAAACTCCAATGACAATCTTTTCAGGCGTTCCGTCATTAATAACGCGGCATACGATTACTATGCCGGATGTACGCAGAGGGGCGCGTCTATCCCGACCCCGCCCAAAAACCTGCGTATATGGATGATGAATATCATGGAGTCGAGTTCTGCGCCAATGCTTCAGCAGGGACCGGTCCTGGATATGGACTCCGTCAAGCAACTGCTTGGAGACAGTGCGGCGATAGTGATTCCTGTGATAAGGATGTTCTTGCCGGATATAGTGGTGGGAGTAAAAAACAAGAACAGCTATCCCGAAATATATCGTACTGTGGTACATGAACTTGCCCATGCATCTCACTATATGAGAGTTAGGAATGACTATTGGGATACGCTGATTAAGTTTATGGTTTCATCTTATTTGTCTTCGGGTGGAGTCCCATATGGTTCAGGGACGGAAGACGACGCGGGCTATTGTGACGTGACGGAAACTTGGGCATACTATGTGGAAAACGCTCTTTGGCGCGAACGCTATGGAGATACGGAGCCGGTTTTCGGGACTTTGTGGAGATTCCGTCCCCAGATACTGCTTTATTTGGACGACAGGGGACTTAACCGCTTCAAGATAATGCAGGCGCTGAGCGCCGAGGTGCATGAGATGAGCAGTTTGAAATCAAGGCTCATCAGTATCTTCCCGGAATTCAAGAGCACGATCAATGAAGCATTCAACAAATACCTATGATTATGTTCGATAGCGCCATATTCAATTCAACCAAATATCTTGCAACTCTCTTGACTACAGTGGCGCTGCTTTCGCTCTGTCCTCCCGCATTCTCGCGGGAGGCGGGTGAAAGTCTCCACGGCAGCGATGAAGGTATTGAGGATATCGGTGAAAGTCGCACTTCTGCTTCGGAAGTTGATATCTCGGGTCTTGATAATGTCTCAATGGATTCGGGAACGGCGGAACGCCACTTGTCTTTTGCTCCAAAATTTGCGATAGGGACCAATTTTGGCGGATTGCTAAGTGGTGCTACTGTCTCGATGGAGGTTTCTGCTGGAGTCTCCCGACACCTCAGTATAGATGCGGCGGCTCGCTACAATCCGTGGTTCGATGCTTCTAAGCAACGTTCTGTGGCACTTGGGACTCGTTGGTGGCCTTGGTATGTCTATTCCGGATGGTGGCTTTCCGGTAAGGCCCGGTATCAGGAGTTTAACGCGGTAGAAGAGTTTTCGACTGAGGGCGACCGCTATGGCGGTTCTCTCTCAGTAGGCTACTCTCGTCTTCTCGGCAAACATTTCAATCTTGATGTCGGTTTCGGGATGTGGGGTGGATATGAAACTTACTCGGTCTACGAGTGCGAGACCTGTGGTACCATACGGGAGCAGGGTGAAAAGTATTTTCTCCGTGCCGACGAATTAATCATTGGATTGACATATATTTTCTGACTCCTCGTACCATGTGAGAAGGAAATGAAGAAACGCATGTGCTCGATAGTCGTGTCTATGAGAATGCCGTTTGCCGCACAATTCTTCCAGATGCATCATTGTGGGATTTAAATAAAATAGCTATATTTGCAGTCTATTTGATGCGCGGGTGGCGGAATGGTAGACGCGCTAGTTTCAGGAGCTAGTGTCAATTGCGATGTGTGAGTTCGAGTCTCATCCCGCGCACTTTTTAGGGCTGGAAGAATTATTCGTTCAGCCTTTTTTTTGTATTTTTGAGAGATCCCCGATTTGTGGGTCTCGCGTCTTTATTTATACGATCATATATATGACTCCATTGTTTCTGATACTTATTGCCGTCATCATCTTGACAAGCGTCTGGCTCAATAATATCTCATCCCGTATCGGCATCCCTACGCTCCTCGCGTTCATGCTCTTGGGTGTTGTATTCGCCAATAACGGACTTTGGGACATACGCTTCGACAACTATGACATGGCGAAAGAGACCTGTACCGTGGCCCTTATTTTCATTATGTTCTATGGTGGATTCGGTACCAGGTGGGAAGCTGTGAAACCTGTCCTGAAGGAGTCTGTGATACTGGCCTCCCTCGGAGTCGTGATGACTGCCGGCATAGTCGGTGTCCTCTGTCATTTCCTGCTCGGTTGGAATTGGATTGAGTCCCTCCTTTTCGGCTCTGTGATGAGTTCTACGGATGCCGCTTCGGTTTTCTCAATACTCAGAGGCAAGAAGCTTGGTCTGAAGAACAATTCCGCCCCTTTGCTCGAACTTGAAAGCGGAAGCAATGACCCTGCGTCATATATGCTCACCGTAATAATGCTTTCAATTATGAACGGCAAAGCAAGCGGTGGAGCCATTGCGTGGAACATATTTGCACAGGTCGCGTTCGGAGCCCTGATAGGTTGGGGTATAGCCAAACTTGCCGCGATGGCACTCAAGAGGATGCATTTCCAGACGAGCGGCTATTCTTCACTTTTCCTTTTGGCTGTCGCGATTGCAGCGTATGCGGTGCCCTCTATTGTAGGCGGAAATGGCTATTTGAGTGCTTATATCGTAGGTATAGTTCTTGGCAATACCGATTTCAAGGGTAAGAAGGAACTGGTCAATTTCTTTGACGGAGTGACCGGTCTTATGCAGGTGCTCATCTTCTTCCTGATAGGTCTGTTGGCGCGTCCCGCGCAGATGCACAAGGCGGTGCTGCCCGCTGTGGCGATATTTTTCTTCCTGCTGCTCATTGCGCGCCCCATATCTGTGTTTGCCATACTCACGCCATTCAAGAAATACTCTTTCAAGCAGCAGCTTATGATTTCATTTGTGGGCTTGAGGGGCGCAGCGTCCATTGTGTTTGCAATCATGGCGATGGTGGATCCTGCATTGATTGAGCATGATATTTTCAATATAGTGTTTATCGTGGTGCTTCTGTCCATCTCCTTGCAAGGTTCACTTATTCCTTTCGTTGCCAAGAAACTGGATATGACAGACCCGGGCGACAACGTCTTGAAGACTTTTAACGACTATTCGGAAGACCCCGACGTGACTTTTGGCAAGGTGTTCATAGGTGATGACAGTTCGTGGGCTGGTATGCAGATCAAGGATCTTGGACTCCCGAAAAACATACTTATAGCATTGGTGCTCAGGGGGAACGAGAAGATAAGACCTTCCGGAGACACTGTCCTTCAGCCTGAAGATGAGGTGATTACCATAACCCGTGGCTTCGATGACAAGACGACTTCCCTTGAAGAAGAACGAATCAAGAAAGACAATAAAAATGTCGGAGCGCGGATTGCTGATTGTGACTTCGGTGGCTTGATTGTGATGATTCTGCGTAACGGCGATAGCATTATACCCAACGGCGACACTATAGTCGAGGCGGGAGATAAACTGGTCGTGCTTAATCTTAAAGATGAATAGCCGTAAGGTATTAATAATGGGAATAGTGAATCTGACCCCGGATTCATTTTTCCCGTCGAGCCGCTACAATATGTCTATACTCGACAGCGGTGCCGATATAGTGGATGTAGGTGCCGTCTCCACAAGACCCGGTGCGGAAGATGTGTCTCTTGAACAAGAGTGGCAGCGACTTAAACCATTTCTCGGTCTTTGGAAATCCTGTCGGCGTGATGCTTCACTTTCCGTTGATACCACCCGGAGTGAGATCGTCCGCAGAGTCTACAACGAAGTCGGTCCTTTTATAGTTAATGACATAAGTGCGGGAGAAGATGATTCCCGTATGCTTGAGACGGTGGGGGAGTTGGGCCTTCCCTACATCGCCATGCATAAGCGGGGCAATCCCCGGACTATGGATTCTCTTGCTGATCCCTTGACCGATATTATCCTGCAACTGAAAGACTATTTCGCTGATTTTGAGAGGCGTGCGGCGTCTTTCGGGATTAGCGAATGGACACTTGATCCAGGCCTTGGATTTGCCAAAAGCGAGTTTCAAAACATAGAGATACTTGAACGACTTCAGGAACTCGCGGTATTCGGAAGACCTATACTCATAGGCGCCGCGGACAAGCGCTTCACCCACGGTGATACAGAAAAATATCACCGCCTGGCCATAAGAGGCGGGGCGGCGATACTTCGTGTGCACGACGTGCAGGCTGCGAGGGAAACCCTAAATGCTTTCTGACGGCTGAATCTTCTTGAATGTTAGGAAGAACAGTGCGAGTATGATTACGCAGGCGGCGAACATCGGCCAGTACATGCTCCCGAGTACATCCATCCATGTCTCCGCATCCTTGAATGCGTCTATGTGAGAGGTTAGCAGGGCTATGCCGTTGTTTGTGAAGTGCATAAGCATCGTGAGCTTGAGGGAGCGTGTCTTGTAGTAGACATATCCCATAAGTGCTCCGACAAGAATCGCCGGTACCATCTGCCATATATTGCCGTGGATAAGGCCGAAGAAAGCCGCTGACGCCAAAATTGCCCAGACTGGTTTCACTTTATGGTCCAGAAGTCCGCGAAGCACCATGCCTCTGCAGAGCCATTCCTCAAATACCGGTGCAAAGATGCAGACACTCACGAAATTGACCCACAAGATGCCGTCCGTCATGCTTTCCAGGGTAGCTTTAAGATACTCCGGCATGGGTGGCATTATGGAATTAATCAGGTCGCTCGCCACTCCGGAAGCAAATGTTGCTATGATTACGAGCAGTACGCAAGCCACCCATCCGAGAGGAGCGAAATTGTTGTGGTCAAGCTTCGAAGATCTTGCTCCGATTTCCGTAAGTTCCTTCTTGCGGCTTTTGTATGAGGCGAATATCATCGGCGGGATGAACATCACTACATAGGAGAGAAGAATGCCGTAGTCGAGCGCAATCTCGCTCCCGAGCAAACTTGTCAGCATCAATGTTACTCCGTTGCCGAGCAATACGCCTACGAGAAGCCAAAACAGCAGTCCGAGCACACCGAGCCAGCCTGGCGACCAATACTCGAAGGAGTCGCCCAGATTGAAATTTCCACGTCTTCTGCTCATTTGTACAGAGGTGAGGGGTAGATTCCGTTTGCAACGAGTTCAGCCAATTTGGCTACGACTGCCGGTCTGTCTTCTTTGAATGTCACTCCGAACCAGCGGGTGGGAGTGCCTATGACTTCGCAGGAAATGCGGCCCTGTTTCATGAGGCAGTCTACTGCGTAGGGGATATAGAATTCTTTCTTGAGTTCACCAGAATTTTCGTTCAGGAACTTGGTGAAAATCTCGTTGCTCTGCTCGAAATAGTCGGGGGTAAAGCACCACATATTCATAGAACAGAGTCCTTTAGGATTGACTGCCACTCTTTCTCCAGTGTTGGAATTATCTCCGTGGAGCGTGTTGTCTTCATCGAATTTGACGTTGTGATGCTCGACCACATTGATGAGATGTCCTGTGCTGTCGTATTCGCACACACCTCTTGATACTCCTCCTGATTCTGAAAGGGTGTTGTCTATCTCGAATCCTATGATGGAGCAGACTCCCTTGCTCTCTGCGTGGGCGAGACACCAGTCACCTGCAATCTTGAACGACTCGCGTCCATAGAAATCGTCTCCGTTGATGACGGTGAAAGGCTCGTGAATCTTTTCTGCTGCCATGAGGACTGCGTGTGCCGTGCCCCAAGGCTTCTGCCTTTCGGGATTGAGGGTGAATCCTGCGGGTATCTTGTCCAGTTCCTGGGTTACAAACTCGAATTCGAGCGGGCTGCCGTCGGCGCATTTGACACCTGCATAGCGGGCTTCCACATGAGCCTGCATGTCTTTGAGAAAGTGGTCTCTGACTATGTAAACGACTTTGCCATAGCCGGCAAGCACTGCATCATAGATCGAGTAATCGATTATGGTCTCTCCTGAAGGGCCCAGTCCGTCCATCTGTTTGAGTCCGCCGTAACGGCTGCCCATACCGGCTGCCAAAACGAGAAGTGTAGGTTTCATATTATTATAAATGTGATTTGGTTTTATCTTTTCTCCGAAAGTCCGACAAATTTAGCTAAATTTGCCGAACTATGGCTGGCTTTAAGGATATCTGGGACAGAAAAAAGGACGGGACTCGCCGTCCGCAACGTTCGTTTTTGCGAGTGGTTGTCGTGTCTACAGTTATTGCCCTGCTTTTCCTGCTGCTTAAGAAGGACAATTTGGTGCGTTGGGCGCAGGGAAGCATTACTATTGCCAAACAGAACCGCGAGATAAGGGCGGGGGAGGAGACTATCAGGCAGTTGGACTCCCGCATCCGGTCTCTGAGTGAGAATAGGGACAGCCTCGAGGCGCTTGCCAGAGAGCAGTTCCGTTTCGCCGAGAAAGGCGATGATGTATATCTGATACCTGAGAAATGAGTCACGATAAAAAGAGAAAAATGTTGTTTCCGATGGCATTGTGGGGTGTTGTATTGCTCTGCCTTGCCATTGACCTTTCAGCAGGTCCCGTAGCCCAGCGTCGCGCGGAGTCGGCTGACAAGAGGCGTCCGGTGCTCGACACCGTCATATATCCCAAGGATGCCTATAAGTCGCACCGCAGGGGGCAGATGGAAGAATTTAAGATTGCGGACTCGTTGCTGACAGCTGACGACAGCCTTTCGTGGGATGACTTCGTTGAAGACTCTGTTGTTCTGCTGACTGCAAGAGATACTATTAAAGTCCCTGATTCACTTAAACTTACCGATCCTTGGAGATGGCGTTACTATGTGGCGCTCGTGGACTCGCTTACGCATCGTCAGACTGCGGATTCGCTTCAGCGTGAAGGGGATTCACTGATGGGTAGGTACAACTTCGTGTGTGATTCCATAGCCGAGGGGACTCCCGATTTCCGCGTTGTCTACGACTCGCTTTACAATGGCTCTCGCGTGGAGGAAGAGATTTCCGCTGTTTCAGTTGATACTCTTCGTGCGAAGGAAGAGATTGTCTTGGCTACTCTTCATGATGCGGACACCCTTTCTTGGCGCCCTGCCTATGTACGGGCATTGAATGATTCTACGCTTGCCGCCTTTGACTTCGCGGAGCGTGCCAAACTCGATTCGGTGTATCGTGCTGATTCTACGGCCCGTGCCAAGGCTGCTTTTGTCGCGTGGTACAATTCCCTTACCCCCGAAGCGCGCAAGAAATATGATTTCGAACAGAAAGAACTGCGCAAACTTGCCGTAAGGGACTCCCTTGATGAGATAAAGGCTGAGAAGCAGGCAGTCAAAGATAGCATAAGGAAGAATACCCCGCGTATCCTTGAGACATATGCCATCCCCGACTCGATGTTCTACAAGCGCATTATCGCGTGGAATGAGGACAGGGATTTCGGACAGATAAATCCCTATGTCCCGGACACGAGCTATAACTATCATTTCTATGATTATCCTTTCTTGCGTGAGGATGTGAATGCCACTTGGCTTGGCACTTCGGGCTCTCCCGTGCAGAGTTACAATTTCTTTAACCGCAAGAACTCCGGAGTCAGCTTCTACGATGCCTATGAGACTTGGACGTTCAGCCCGGAGACATTCAAGCAGTACAACACCAAGACTCCATATACGGAGCTTGCTTACTACGGAACTCTCCTTGCCGGTGATGCCAAGGAATCGGACAATATCCATATCTTCACCACTCAGAACATCACTCCGGAACTGAATTTCAGCCTTCTTTACGATGCTTGGAACGCAGGCGGAATGCTTATCAACGAGAAGATTAAGAATAAGACGGCCGCTGTTGGTGTCAATTACCTCGGCAAACGCTATAGTGCAAACGCTGGCATTATTCACAATAAGGTGACTATGGGCGAGAATGGTGGTATCGTTGATATTTCCGAGATTAGGGATACGACCATTGAGCTCAGGGAGGTCCGTGTCGCAATGGAAAACGCCACTTCCACGACCAATAAATTCACCGCATACGCCGACCAGCAGCTCAGTATTCCGTTTACGTTCATAAACGACTGGCGTTCCCGCAGGGATTCGACTTTTGTGGCTGATTCTACGGATGCCGTTACTACTGCCTACATAGGCAATGCGTTGGAATATTCGCGTTTTGGGAGGCATTTTGTGAATGGTGCGACGGGGGATTCTCTCGGTCAGACCCGCGTGGATGCCAAGTTCTACATCAGGCTGCAGCCTTGGAGCGAAGACGCATTCATCTCCAAACTCGATGTCGGAGTGGGTGACTATGTACATTCGTATCACAATGTGATGGCGGCAGATACGGCACGCCTCTATGAAAATTCGCTTTATCTTTATGCCGGAGCACGTGGAAATATAGGCGAACATTCGCATTGGAATGCAAAGGCACATTCCGTTTTCGCGGGTGCCGATGCCGGCAATACGGATCTTTCCGCGCAGCTTACCGCTGATTTCTTCCCTTTCCGCAAGGCACGCAAGTCGCCTGTCAGTCTGGCGTTGTCATTCAGCGAAAGTCTGCTGAACCCCACTTTCTATCAGAGGCATATGTATTCCACTGTCAATGAATTGTATCGTTGGGATTTGGATTATAAGAAGCAGTCCGTTACCAAGGCGGAGGCATCGCTCAAGATTCCTTATACCAAGACGGAAGCGCGTGCCGGATATGCATTGCTTGGCAATTATTGCTATTACGATACTCTTGGGATTGCCCGTCAGCACACTGCCGATGCCTTCAGCGTGTTCTCGGCTTATCTCAGGCAGGAGTTTGTCATAGCGGATTTCCTGCATCTGGACAACCGCATCCTTTATCAGAAGAGCGGCAATCCGGATGTGCTGCCTCTGCCGGAACTTTCACTCAATCTTAAATATTTTATACAATTCCCTGTACAGAAGGGTGTTATGGATATGCAGATAGGTGTCAATGCGTGGTGGAATACCAAGTGGTACTCTCCTCAGTGGAACTATATCACCGGCACATTCCATAATCAGAAAGAGTGGCAGTACAACAACGGACCGTATTTCGATGTCTTTGTCAATATGCAGTGGAAGAATGCCACCATATTCCTCAAGTTGCAGAATGCCGGTGCTGGTTGGCCAATGGATCATGCGGATTATTTCAGTGCCCACAGACATATCGTAACGGGTAATGGTACTACGGGCTTGAAGTTAGGTGTCTGGTGGCCCTTCTATCTTTCTCCTGTGCAGAACAGGCAGGTGTCCCGATGAATGCCCCGGCATTCATATCTTCCCGTTTGAAGTTCAAGAGCAGGGTTTCGCTTTGGGCTACTGCGCTATCGTCTTTTATTATGATAGTGGCGGTAAGTGTGGCGTCAGGCTACAGGAAAACCCTCCATGCTTCAATCTCTGAACTGGTCTCAGATGTGGTACTGACCGACAGCGCGGCGGTGAAATACTCCTCTGCTCTTATCTGTGAACTTAAATCCGTAGACGGTGTGTCAAGCGTCGAACCCGTGGTCTCCTGCCCGGGCGTCGTGCGCAGCGGAGATGAGATTGACGGCGTGCTTTTCAAGGGAGTGGAGTCATCCTCTGTCAGGATTCCGATGCGTCTCGCGCAGCGACTCTCATTGTCCGAAGGCGATGATTTTCTTGCATATTTTGTAGGAGACAAGTTGAAAGCCAGGAAATTTCGTATTGGGGAAGTCTACACCCCTGCGGTGGAATTGGATGACGCTCTTGTGGTATATGTCCCTATCTCGGAGATGCGGAGGGTGTTGTCTCTTGGGGAAGATGAAGCTACGGCTCTTGAAGTTAGGCTTGAGGGGCGTTTCCTTAGTCGGGACCAGATGCTGTATAAGTCCGGGGAATTGGGCTATGTCTCAGGTCTTTATGCGAGGAGTAGCGCCGAGAGCTATGCTTCGGTGTTTGACTGGATGCAGCTTGTGGATATGAATGTGCTGGTGGTTATTGTGCTGATGTGTCTCGTCGCTGCATTCAATATGATTTCCGGACTACTTATCATGATTATGCGCAGCACTTCGACTATAGGTATGCTCAAGGCTTTGGGAATGGATAACGGAGGCGTGCGCAGGCTGTTTCTGCGTATCTCGTCGCGTGCCGTGCTTATAGGACTTACACTCGGCAATGCGGCGGCTCTGCTTTTCTGTGCATTGCAGGGAAGTACGCATTTCATAAAACTTGATCCTGCGAACTATTTTGTCTCTTATGTGCCCGTAAGCGTCTCTCCTGTCTATGTTTTGCTCGCTGATGTGCTTGCATGGGCGCTTGTGATGCTGTTGCTGCTTATCCCTGCGCGGCAGATCTCTAAAGTTGCTCCAGCGGAAGGGGTTAAAAATGAATAGTCTAAGATCTATCGTAACCAAATGATTCTCACCGGTTTTTGGGGGATAGCCTCAAAATCTGTATGAATCCGGAAAATGCTCTCCGAAGTTAAACGCTTTCTTTGTATTTTTGCAATCTATGCTTATAGTTCTCGAAGGCCTCGACGGTGCAGGCAAATCCACTCAGACCAAATTGCTCAGGACTTATCTAGAAAGTCTCGGCACTCTCAATTATATCCATTTTCCGCGTTATGACGCTCCGCTTTACGGAGATCTTATTTCGCGCTTTCTGCGCGGAGATTTCGGCTCCAATGAGAGCGTGCATCCCCAACTCGTGGCGTTGCTCTATGCGGAGGACAGACATGGAGCGGTTCCTATTGTCAAAAAGAGTCTTGATGCCGGCGAGAATGTGCTTTTGGACCGTTATGTGGCTTCAAATATAGCTTACCAGTGTGCGAAACTGTCTTCTCCCGGGGAAATCGAGTCTCTTTGGGAATGGATCTACAATACTGAATATGAGCTTTTTGAAGAGCCCCGTCCGGATTTGAACATTTTTTTGGATGTTCCCATAGGTTTTGTGGAGAACAACCTTTCCCATCAGCGCGCCGGTGATGACAGGCAGTATCTAAATGGAGGCAGGGACATACATGAACAGAGTATCGCGTTCCAGAAGCGTGTCAGGGAGATGTACTTGATGCAGGTTGAAAAGGACCCTTCTTTCAAGAGGGTAGATTGCTCTGACGAGAATGGTCAAATGTTGCCTGCGGAGGCCATTTTTGCAAAGGTTAAGGCTCTTGTGGACGAATTGCTATGAGGTGTTCGGAGTTTTTCCGTAGGTTTGCCGCCGTTATCTTGGGTGCAGTGTTCCTTTTTGGGGGAGTACTGAAGTTGATGGACCCTGTCGGAGCAACGCTTGTGATGAATTCCTATCTGGGATTCTTGCATCTTTCCGCTTTGAGTTTTGCTGCGGAGGCTCTTGCTTTGAGTTTTACCATACTTGAGTGCATCGTGGGTGTGGCACTGGTCTCTGGGGTGCTATGGCGCTGGATAAAGTGGCTCACCTTCGGGCTTACATTGTTCTTTACTCTGCTTACACTTCTGTTACTGATTGCTAATCCTGCAATGGACTGCGGCTGCTTCGGCGAACTCGTGCATCTTACTCATGCTCAGAGTTTTCTGAAAAATATCGTGCTACTGTTGCTCTGGTGTGCAGTATTTCTGCCTAAGGGATGGAATATCCGTCAGCCGCGTAGGCGCAAAGTGCTGGCCCTCGTAGACTGCGTGCTGCTTTTTGGTCTTATGCTTCATGGGTTCAATAGGCTACCGATTTTGGATCTTACCGATTTGAGTGTTGGGACAGAACTGGAAGAGGGGAGTATCCCTATGCTTGGGGAAGATGATGAGTATCACGATGAAGTGCTACTTGACGGAGATGTGCTGCTGGTGTCCGTGCCTGAGGTTTCCTCGCTTTCCTCAAAGGGAATGGAGAAGTTGACTGCAACTCTTGACCTTGCCCGTAAGTCGGGCTTGAAGTCAGTACTGCTTACTCCTGTCCGTGTGACGGAGTTTGAAGGCCTACCTCTCTATACTTCTGATCGTAAGACTTTGCTTTCTCTAAATCGCTCCAATGGGGGTGCTACGCTTGTCCGCGATGGGGAAATAGTGCGCAAATGGAGCCTTGGGGCTCTTGATGCGGAGAAACTTGCGCAATCACTTGAGATGGATCCTATTGAGTCCATTGCTGATGATTCGCTGCATGGGCGTCTTTCTTTCGGCTCCTTTGCAGTGGTAGTTTTTGCCTTGTTGCTGATATAAGACTATTTTTATGATTTTTTCGCATAGAAATTTGGAGATTCAAAAAATATTCGTACCTTTGCATTCCACATCGCGGGGTAGAGCAGTTGGTAGCTCGTCGGGCTCATAACCCGGAGGCCGGAGGTTCGAGTCCTTCCCCCGCTACTTCTTTAAGAGGTTGACTAAGTTGGTCGACCTCTTTTTTTTATCTCCAGGTGACCGCCTTCCTTCTGTGGACTTTGATCTTTGGGTATTATAAACGAAAAGACCGGCTAAATTTCTTTAGTCGGTCTTCTGTGGTGCTGGCAGGAGTTGAACCGGCGACACATGGATTTTCAGTCCATTGCTCTACCACCTGAGCTACAGCACCTCGTGTTTTGGGAATGCAAAGATAGGATAAATTTTGGATTCTGCAAAATCTTTTTGCAAATAAACGTAAAAATCAATTCATGGCCCTCTATGGTTCGTCTTTTCAAGTTTTTTTGATTAAATTTGCTCATTGCGTAAAGATTATGACAATACTCTCACCACAGACGACTGAACCTACTGCAGAGCAGATTGCTGCAACGGATTTGCAGTTCGGGCTGAACTCCGAAGATACTTCGGAGTGTGAAATTGTTCCCGAATATGCCCCGCTCGATCCCGAAAAGGTCTATCATTCATCGGATTATCTCACTCTTACTACGGAGGAGGGGGATAGAACGCTGAAGGTTGGCGTGTGGGTATATATGGACCCGGTTAGACTTCATAAGCTCATTGTAAGGGAGAAAACCCTGCATGTTGACGAGGTTGAGGTGTTGAGTCCTCTGACCAGTAAGTTGCGTCGGGCTGATCCCGAGTACTACAAGAGATTTATGGGATTGAAACTTGTGGTGGACTATCCTGGTTATAGTACGGGTATTATGGCGAAGATTCCTTTTGAAACCGACCCTGTCGGCTTCTACAAATGGTGGCGCAAAGGCAAGCATGAAGACAAGGTACACCTTAATCTTCCCAATCAGATCAAATTGTTCCAAAAAGTGTCCATGATGGACAAGAAGGTGATGCTCAAGAAAGATCTTGAGTTGCTCTAATCCTTTTCAATAGATGAGATACAATATTATGAATAGAGTCGGTGCTGATTATTTGGCGCCGTCGTGTAAGGTTTTGCATTTTGATATAGATGCTAAACTGTTGGAGTCTTCTGATTCCTCGACTTTCGCCCCTGACTCTTATGTTTGGGACAAAGACGAATTCTAGACTGAGAATCCATGAATGTGTTGAATAAGTTTTTTGCCATTTGCGCGGGGCTTGCTATGGTTGCATGTTCCGTGACCATCGACCCGCAAGTGTCCGAAAGTGAATCTGTATGCTTCAAACTCAATGCAGTTGCACCGGGTCTGGACAGCAAGACAACTATAGATGATTCTTGGAAAGTCTCGTGGTCTTCTGGAGATAAGATTTTAGCTACTGTCGGAGAAAAAGACGCGTCCGCGGCTCAGGCCAAGGCGGTTTTTAGTTTCAACTTGGGCAATGAATTCGTTACAAGTGATAAATTGACTCTTCATGAGTCTGTGACATATGAATGGAATGCTCTTTATACGAAGGAGGCTATTTCCTCGCTTGATGAGGACATAAGTGTACCTTTTGAAGGTCTACCTCAGTCTAAAGCAGGAGACAATTCTCACCTTGGAGGGCAGGCCCTTTATGGATATGCCGTGAGTAATGGTACGAAAAGTCCTGTCGTGTCAATGCGTCATCTGAGCTCCGTTATCTGCATAAAGCTCAAAAATGAAACTTCTTCTTCATTGAAAATCGGTTCGGTGAAGGTCTCGAATGCCGAAGGTATTGCTATGTCGGGGAAGTTTAAGGTGAATTGCAAGGACGGGAGTCTGTCATCTGTCTCGACTCAGACTTATTCGCAGATTTCCGTTGTTGATGGTAGTGTGGCGGCCGGTGCGGTAGGAGAATTTTATGTTCCAGTGTGTCCGTTCAGTGTCGCTGCGGGTAAGGAGATAAGCGTGTCTGTAACCCTTGACTCCGGTAAGGTACTTACATACACCAAGGCTGTCAGTGCGGACGCTGATTTCGAAGCCGGGCATGTAAAGACTCGCAGTATAAGCGTGAAAGAGAGCGATTTGAAGGATTATTATGTTAAGATAGCTTCTGGGTCTGAACTTGTTGAAGGTCAGTATCTTATTGTATATGAGGACGGAAATATCGCTTTAAATGGCTCTGATTTAAAGGACGATAACAACAATGGTGTTAGCGTGAGCATCTCGGGCTCTAAGATTGAAGCTACCGAAAGCGTTGATTCGTACTCTTTTACCCTTGCAAAGAGTGGCACGGACTGGACTATAAAAGGCTCTGATGGAAATTATATTGGGGCTACAGGCAATTCCAATTCGTTGGATTTCAGTAAGGGCACTGCTCACAAGAATTCTATCACGATAAGCAGCGGTTCTCATACTATCAAAGGAAGCGGAGGTGCATATCTCAGGTATAATACGGGTATTAATCGTTTCCGTTATTATAAGAGCAGTTCGTACACTAATCAGGAGCCTGTCTATCTTTATAAGAGGGGTGGAAGTGTCAGCGGTGGTGAATCTGGCGGAGACGCTGGGGATTCAGGTAGCGGTGATGGTGGCGATTCTGGAAGTGGCGATGGTGGTGACTCGGGAGATACAGGCAGTGGAGATACCGGGCACATCAATTCCGGCAGCTATCTCAGCTGTTATGAAGTCCCTGCGATACTCAATCTGTCTGGAATCAAGACTACCGGCAGTAATGCTTCGAGGGACGACAATTGGATCCGTTACTATACCACCAATGACAAGCAGCAGGTTGCGGTCCATACATTCACACATCCTAGTAGCGGTGAGAGAGTGCGTACATATGTAGTGCTCTATGACGAAAGCAATTATGCTCCTCTTTGGACTGCACATGCAATGCATAAGTCTATGTGGTCGGATAAAAATGTGGGTCGTCATGATTCTTGGACTAACGATCCTGCCATAGACTTGGATCAGCAAACTGGTATCGGTGGTTCTTCGTATAGCAGAGGGCATTTTGTGGCGTCGAGCGACAGGCAGTCTTCCGTTTCTCAAAACAAGCAGACTTTCTATTATTCCAATCAGGCGCCCCAATGGCAGAATAGCTTTAACAGTGGGGTATGGAGCACTTTTGAAAGTGACATTCAGGGGCATACACCTTCGGGTCGCGATACGATGTATGTGGTGACAGGTGTCTTGTATGAGGGGACGAAGACAATGGCGAGTAACAACGGTTATACTGTGCCTATCCCCAGTCATTTCTATAAGCTTCTTATGAAATGTTCTTTTGACACTTCGGGGCAGATGACTGATGCCAAGGGCTGTGCCTATCTGTTTACCAATGAAGCGCATACGAATGGTAAGTATCAGAACTTTATAACTACCATCGATGCTGTAGAGCAGCGCACGGGATTTGATTTCTTCCCAGCAGTTCCATCGTCATTGCAGTCCAAGGCGGAGTCTTCATCCGTGGGGCTTTGGTAGCCATTGGTTCTTTCTTTGGATTTTGTACGGAAACTGTAGCGCTGAAAATTCTTCAAATTCCGAGGGTGGACATGCGGAGTTTCGTGGTACTATGGGCTGTCGCCGCAGTCTGATAGGTGGCGCGAAAAACGGTCTCTTGGTGGAAGAAATGACCGAAAAGGTAGTATAAGCGGGAAATTCGCGGACGAATAAACCTTATGGGCGGGGAATTGTCTATCTTTAAGCAGATAAACCAATTTCTCGCCCATGTATATACAACACTTTAAGACATTCGGTAGCAGACTCGTGGGGCTGTGCCTTGTGTGTATGCTTTTCGGATGCAGCGGTTCTGCTCCTGAACAAGTCAATGTAATCCCCGCACCTGCGGAAGTTAAACTCTCCAAGGGAACTTTCTCTCTTTCAGATGCTGGAGTGGTGTACTCCAAAGGCTTCTCGGAAGCGGGAATCTCCGCTATAGGACGCTTTTCGGATAAGCTATCCGTCGTTTCCGGTAAGGAAATCATCCCCGCATTGTCCGCAGAGACAAAGGGCAATGTGTCATTCGTATTTGATGAAACTATTGCTGAAGAAGCGTATGAACTTGAAGTTCGCCCCGATGCTGTACTTGTGCGTACCTCTTCCATAGGCGGTTTGGTCTATGCGATGGGGACGATTGCCCAGATGGCTGGAGAACCGTTCTTCGGTGATAGCGTTGCTTCACTTGAACTTCCATGCTGCCGCATTTCGGATGCTCCTCGTTTCTCATATAGGGGAATGCATCTCGATGTGGCAAGACATTTCTTTGAGGTGGATGCCGTCAAGAAGTATCTTGACCTGATGGCCCTCTACAAGATGAATCGTTTCCATTGGCATCTTTCAGATGACCAGGGCTGGAGGGTCGAAATTAAGAAATATCCCCGTCTGACGAGCGTGGGCGCCTACCGTGCTGAGACTATGGTGGGGCGTATTGACTATGATGAGGAGCCTTTGCGCTATGACGGGAAGCCCTATGGCGACTTTTACACTCAGGATGAGATACGCGAAGTGGTGGACTATGCAGCTTCGCTTGGCATTACGGTTATCCCTGAAATAGACCTTCCGGGGCATATGCTTTCAGCCCTTGCGGCATATCCTCACCTCGGCTGTACGGGTGGTCCGTACAAGGTTTGGGGGCGTTGGGGTATATCCAAGGATGTGCTTTGTGTCGGTAAAGACAGTACTTTTGACTTTATCGAAGGAGTGCTTGACGAGATTTGCGAGCTTTTCCCGGGAGAGGCTTTGGTCTATCCCAATAAGGAGAATCCCGAGGCTTATATCCATATCGGTGGAGACGAATGCCCCAAGATTGCGTGGCGCAAATGTGCCAAATGCCAGGCGCGTATTGAGGATCTTGGTATCAAATGGGATGGACAGCATCTGCCGGAGCAGTTCCTTCAGAACTATGTCACTGCGCGTGTGCAGGCCTATCTCAATGGCAAAGGTCGTAATATCATAGGTTGGGATGAGATACTTGAGGGTGAACTCCAGCCCGGTGCAACCATTATGTCATGGCGTGGCGTGGATGGCGGTATCGAAGGCGCAAGCAAGGGCTTCGATGTTATTATGACCCCATACACTTATCTATATCTGGATTATTATCAGTCGGATAAGGTGGATAGCGAACCTCTTGGCATAGGCGGGCATCTCCCTATTGAGAAAGTGTATTCTTTTGAGCCGTATGATGGCTTGGATGCTCAGGCGCAGCAGCATATAGTAGGTGTGCAGGCGAATCTGTGGACTGAGTATATAGAGTCTCAGGAGCATCTTGAGTACAATCTCCTGCCCCGTATGCTTGCAGTGAGTGAAGTGCAGTGGTGCGCCCCTGAAAGGCGTGATTTCGACCGCTTTAAGAAGGTGCTCGTAGAGCATGAACTGCCCATTTTCGAGGCTCTCGGCTGCAATTATTCCAAAGCCGTACTCGGTATCTATGGTATGCAATAGCGGATTTAGCGTGGAATATTAAGTCCAGCCGACAGTTCTATTTCTTGAAAACATTGAAGGGACCGACTAACAGCCGGCCCCTTCTTTATTTGTGTTAGAATGCTTTATTCTATCTCGGTGCTGATGATGCGTTCGTTGATTTGCTTTAACTTCTCGACATCCATTTTCACGACTTCGCGGTCATAGGTGATTAGGCCGTTGGTCTCGATTTCCACGTCGGTAGTCTGGGTGTAGACAGCCGATGCGCAGCCCCAGTGGATGAGTTTGATAAGCTTGTCCGCGTATTCGTCGTACAACTTCAGCAGGTCTTCCGAAGTCTGGCATCCGGTGTAGCTCCAGTTGTCGCCCTCGTCCTTCCAGAGGTGGTCCTTGACCTTGAGCCCTATGCCTCCGTATTCTCCGAGTACATTGACGAGCTCGAAGTCCCATTTGTCTATCCAAGGGTCGGGGTAGTGGTGGTTGTCGATGATGTCGCCGGGCTTGCAGTACTTGCCGTCGCGTGTTTCTCCGACCATAAAGTTGCCTCCGGAAGCCATGTTTACAAGCCTTGTGGGGTCTGCTTTCTGGGTAAATTCGACTACCCATACGGTCTCGAACTGTCCCCATGCTTCATTGAATGGAATCCATACGCTGATGCAAGGGAAGAATTTCAGGGATTCTATAATCTCGCCCCATTCCTTGTAGAAATTCGCTTTCGCTTCGGCTGTGAGTTCGTAGTCTTTGCCTTGATTGTAGTGATATACTGCCCATCTGCCCTTGCTGCTGTCGCTGATAGAGGGCATATCCTGATAGACACACAATCCGAGAATGTCGCACCATGTGTACCATCTTGCGGGCTCCGTCTTCATGTGCTTGCGTATCAGATTGTAGCCCATCTCCTTAGTCCTGATTATGTCGAGAGCCATGTCTTTGTCTGACGGTCCGGTATATATGCCGTTTGGCCAATAACCCTGATCAAGAGGGCCGAGCAAGAAGGTGATTTCACCATTGAGGGCGATGCGTTTGCGCATATTGGAGTCTTCCTTGACGCTGACTTCGCGGGCTGCGGCGTAGCTGTAGGTCTTGTCTATGCTCTTGCCGTCGCGCACGAGTTCCACGCAGTAGCGGTATAGGGCGGGAGTGTCCGGAGACCAGTATTCGAGAGAGGGCAGGGTGACGCTCAAGGCCGTGACTTCCGAAGCGGGTGCGGTGAGAATTGCTATGCTCTCAAGCCCGTCAATCTTCGTGCATAGTTCGTCTGGGTTATTGTAAGTGCGTGCCGGATAAAGGCTTAATCTTACGATGTCTCCGTCTTGCGCTCTGTCTATTGCGATGGAGAAGTCGAATTTGGATTCGGCGAGATTGCTTACGCTATAAGTTGATTCGACATGAGATACAGGGACTCTTTCCATCCATACACTCTGCCATATGCCGCTCGCATTGCTGTACCATGTGGATTGTGCTTTAAGGCTTTGCTTGCCCCTCGGCTGAAAATCGTTTTGGGTCGCGTCCAAGACTTTGACGGCTATCTTCTGCTGCCTGCCTTTGCGAAGGTATTGCGTGATGTCGAAACTGAATGGGGTGTATCCTCCGGTGTGTATGCCGACACTTCGGCCGTTTACAAACACTTCAGTTGACCAGTCTGAGGCCCCGAAATGCAGGACTACTTTGTCTTTGCGCCATGAATTGGGGACGCTTATGGTTCTGTGATACCAAAGTGCTTCGTCCGCACGAAGCTGCCGCTCTACTCCGGAGTCAATTGAACCCATGGGGAATGGAACGACGATTTTGCCTTCGAACCTCTCGGGAATTGCGGTCTGCGAGGAATCGCTTATCGTATAGTCCCATTTGCCGTTGAGGCAATTCCATGAAGATGCATCTTCTCTGACGAGTTGGGGTCTGGGATATTCGCTATACGGCGTGCCGCTCACTGTCGCGAGGCTTGCCAATAAAGTGATTAGTTTGATGAACATATTGTGATATTGTCAGTTATTGAGACAAAGTTAGTTTTTTCGTGAAACTATAGGCGTACGAAACGCCCGAAAAGGTTATACAAAACTCCCGACTTCATTTGAAGCCGGGAGATGGATTGGAAAATGATATGGGTTGTAACAACTCTGAATAGTTTTGTTTCCAAACACTGAAGTCGTTTATTTGCTTAGGTATTCGAGCATTCTCTTGCGTAAATCGCGGAAATGCTCGACTTCTGTATTGTATGTGCTGTAGTCTTGAACCATTTCTAAGACAAACTCATGTGCCTTCTCTTTGTCCTTGGCTTCCACGAGTTTGAGCAGGTCGAAGTCGCGGATTCCATCGCGCATGGCGCAAAGTCGTATGGAAGGGTAGATCTTCTCGTAGCCTGGATATACTATCCAGGAGTCTCCGTTGACGGCATCTGCAGTAAACGGATCTACATTGTTTCCGTTGCCGTCCATCCAATATTTCATACCCCAGTGTAGGTACCCTACATGGTTGTATCGGTAGTTGATCCAATGCATAATGCGGGTCTTGATCAGGGGCATGCGGATGAAACGGTTGGCATATTTGCCCTGGGGGATAATGCCGGAGTACATCCACTGATTATGGTCTTTGGGCGGTATCTTCTCAAACATGCCAAGTCCGATGACAGGCTCGTCAAGCAGAGAGTAATCTATTTTACTTGAACCTATAGGCTCTAAAAGCTTGAGCTCGGGAGCAACCTCCTTTATGGTCCGGGCGTAATCGTTCCAGCTTTCCGCCCAGCCGTCATTGCCTTCTTCTGCTATCTGCTGGCGGTAGATGTCAATCCATGTGCCGCCTCCGGGAAGGGGCTTGGATTTGAGATATTCGGCTCTCTGTTTGAAATGAGAGCGGAGGTATCTGTCTGTGAGAGGGTCCGAATAGTATCTTCCGCCGCCACTGGGCCATCTTGTGCCATTGGGTTTGTAGATTCCGTCTTGCCAGACACCGCCCTCGGCCTCATCCGTCTCGTCGTAGGTGTAAACTACGATTTTGTAATTGCCTCCGTCTGCGGGATTGTGATGGGTGAAGTCCGGAGCGTGGAACTCCCTCAGTTCGGTGCAGGTTTCAAGATAGAATTCTATCTCTCTGTCCAATACGCTGAAGTCGAAGACATAGTCCTTGCTCCCGTCCTCGTTCATCTTGAGGTAAGGCCAAGAGATGGGTAGCAGGCTTGACATCCTGTCGCTATGCCATACATTCTGCCCGTAGCGTTCCATGAAGGGGATGATGACTTTGCGAAGCTCGAACTCCCTGTCAATGTCGCAGGGCTGTCCGCCGTTCATGGCGTCGAAATTGCCGTGGGTCCAGTTGCAAATCATCAGGTGTTGCTTTTCTGGAAGGGATACGGGGTACACTTTGACTGTAAAGTTTTGAGTTAATTCCACCGGCTTGCCGTCTTCAGTGGCGGAAAGTTTGAGTGAAATCTTGTATTCTCCGTCTTTGAAGCCCTTAGGAACCCAATATTCTATCCAGAGTACTTTGCGGGAGTGCGCTTCTATGTTAAAATCGGGTATTTCGTCGATTGGAATCAGAGGGTCGGGGTACATGTCTGCCACCGCAACAAGTTCGTCTTCCGGCCTTCCATATGCGTATGACTGCCAGTTTCCAGTACAAAGAATTTCCCTTTCTACATAGACTTCTGGCTTTAGTGTGTTGGCTAATGTGTTGAGTTCTATATTGATGTCGTTCAGTGCCTTGTCCCCGGCATTGATGACTATCTGTATGGTGGCGACTTCTCCGCCTGCTACTCTGAATATGTCCTCTCCGGGGAGGAAAGTTGCACCTTCATAGACCTTATCGAGAGGATCCACGAGCATCAGGCTCGCCTCGCTGCCGGATATGACGCTGACCTCACATTCATCGCTCAGACTTCCTATGGATGCCGTAATGGTGCATTTCCCCACTCCTATTGAGCTTACAAGTCCGTCTTGGCTTACTGTTGCGATGTTCTCGTCACTGGAGCTGAAACGCAATGTGTCTGTAGTACTCAGTGGTGAAAATGTCGCTGTGAGTTGTATCTGTTCTCCGGTCTTTGTGACAAATCCGTTTGAGGAAAGTTGTATGGATTTGGCGGGAATGGGCTTGGGGCCGACTTCTACATCGCATGTATCAGCCAAGTCTCCGGCGTATGCTATGACTTGTGCCGTTCCTCGTTTCAATCCTTCTACTTCGCCTTTGCCGTTGACATTGGCTACGGAGGGGACTGTGGATTTCCACGAAATGCTGATCCCTTCTTCTGCATTGACAAGGCTTGCATTGAGCTTCTCAATTTGACCTTCGGCTATCTTGAGGATGTGTCTGTCGATTGAGAGAGAGGGAGTTGTGACTTCCTCTGAGGGCTTTTCCATGGGCTCGATTTGCTCCTGCTTGCAGGATAGGGCAAGGGCGCAGAGTAATAATGCTGTCGGAAAGTGGTGTCGTGTCATAAAAAGGTTATCAGTGCATCACAAAGTTATGCAATGCACTGAACCCTATGGAGTAATATTTGCCTGAAAAAGGGATTCGTGAAACTAAAACATCGTTTGCCGGCAGTTGTGGATGTCGTTACGCGATAGCCCTTACTGCGGCTTCGAAGTCGTCTCTTCCGATGTCGGACTTGTTCTTGATTTTAGCGCGGTAGTTGTATATCGTGTTGGTCGAATAGTGCAGCAGTGAAGCTATTTTGCCGTAGTCCGAGATGCCGAGCTTGACGAGGGCGAATATGCGCAGTTCGGGAGTGAGTATGTCTCCGTCTTTGGGCGTGATGGCTTCACCTTCCTTGAGCAACTGGTTGAATTTCTCCACGAAGTCGGGATAGATGTTTATGAATGTCTCATCGAACATCTTGTAGAATTTCGAGATGTCCTCGTCAATGGGAGGCAGGGCATCTATTTCTGCAATCAGCGAGTCTGTGTCGCCCCTGCGTATGTGCTTACGGACATGGTTCTTGTATTGCCTGTCGGCGCTGATGTTTTCGGACAATATGCTTAGGAACGAGGTGATATATTCCTGTTTGACCTTGTCAGATTCTTTCGTCCTTGAATTGAGTGCCTGCAGTTTGAGTCTTTCTTCTTCGAGCTTGCGGTTGTGGCTCTCGATTTCGAGGTAGGATTCTTCAAGTTTGCGTCTGGTCTTGTCAAGCACGTTCTGGCGCATGAAGAACAATACCAATACGACGCATAGTACAAGCAGGAGGAATGAAATCAGAATGACCATATTCGTGAGACCCCGCTTTTGATTCAGGGTCTTCTCTGCAAATGCTCTCTCAATGTCGGGGATGAACTGGGCTATCTGCCAGGGGCGGAGCTTGCCGTTGAATGAAATGGCGTCAGGCATGGAATGGTCTGCAGTGTAACGGAAAGCCCTGTCTATGTCTCCTTCCTCAAAGAGCAGCCGAGAAAGGCTTTGCAGGGAGGCGTAGTCCTTGACGGCGCAGAGGCAGTCTGCGATGGCTGAACGCGCAAACCAGATCATTTGCTCCCTGTGGTCTTCGCTACTGTATTGCATCAGGAAACAGGCCTTGGCATAGTCGTGAGAGCCGGGCTCGCAACATTCGAGCATTTTCTCTATATAGCTGATTCTAAGTGCGTTGTCTGAGTTGTTGTCGGCTTCTTCGCTCTTGAGTTCGTACCATTCGAAACTTCCTGCCGGGACATATCGCAGCAGTGAGTCTCTATACCTGTCACGGTCATGCTTCTTTTCTTGCCATACTTCTCCGTTCTGCGAGTATGCCATCAACTCTCCTGATAGACTGTGCAGTGCGCGGAAGTAGTTGGCGCGTAGGGTGAAAGGTATCTTGTTCTGGGAGAGTCTATGCAGAATGTCGGATGACTCTATGTGATATCCTGTTTTGGCATAAAGAGTTGCAAGCGAAATTTCGCTTTCTGTAGCTTTGTATTTGTCTCCGAGTTCGTCCGCTATGCTGCGGTTGCGGTTCAGGTAGATAACTGACGAGTCCAGACTATAGGATGCATATTCGTCAGCGAGCCTCGCGTTGATGTCGTAGAGCATTGCGGGGCTTTGCTTCGCGGCGTTGCGCATATCTTTCAGTACGCCTATCCGCTGCTGGAAGTGTGCCTCGTAAGTGGCTTTGTTCTCGAGAACTGCATCCAGTTTGCCTATGATTTCATCGTATGGTGTTTCGCTCTTGCAGGACACTGCAAGAAGCAGGATTATTGCGATGTGGTTTATCTTCGCTTTCATAGGGGTGTCATATTGTGGGGTCAAATTTAGTGCTTCGGGGGCATTTTTTCAAATCTGTTGCTTGAATAGCGGGTGGATTAAGTTGATGGATAGGCTGCGTTGGTTTTCGTATGGGTGTGAACTGTAGTAATGCCGATTTTGCATCTATTTTCAAGAAAAATGTGTAAAATATTTGCTGAATAAATGTTTTTGGCTAAATTTGCAGTCCCAAATGCGCAGGGTCTTGCGCTATGGATTTGGAGGTGTGGCCGAGTGGTCGATGGCGGCAGTCTTGAAAACTGTTGTGCGGCAACGCACCGGGGGTTCGAATCCCTCCGCCTCCGCGCAATGAGGAATTTGCTAAATGATGCAAGTTCCTCATTTTCATTTATTTACGCCTCTAACCCTCGAAATGTCAAAGAGTTAGAGGCGTATTTTTGACTTGAGCCGGAATATCGACAAACTGATTGGCAAAACGAAGTTTGTCAGTAACCAACTGGGATATGTCTTCTCCGAAGAGCACCATTCATTCGACTCCACACGCTGTATTGACCTTTAAGTTCACTCACTTACAAATATTGAAAAAAGTTTGAGTCTGTCCCACAATTTGAGACAGGCTTAAGTTATTTTTGCTTTCAGAAAGTTAAACC
>CAZNDD010000006.1:0-2626 GCA_964571735.1 uncultured Muribaculaceae bacterium
CAAATCTACCTTGATCAGGGATATAAAGACAAGGCAAAAGAGATTTATTCGAAGTTAAGTTTGCGAAATCCTGAAAAAAGTGTTTACTTTGCAGCCCTTATTGAAAAAATAGACTCAGAACAATAAAGATGAACGCATTATTTACCATCCTGGTTGTACTTATCGTCATCGCAGCGATACTCCTCGTACTGGTGGTGCTCCTCCAGAACGGAAAAGGCGATGGCCTCGCAAGTAACTTCGTAGCCGGCAACCAGACTTTCGGTGTACGTAAGACCGCAGATATCCTCGAGAAAGTAACTTGGGGATTGGTAATTGTGGTTGCAGTATTTTCCATCCTCGCATCTTATCCTTCGAAGACAAAGAACGTCTCCGTGGATATCACTGAGCACATCGAGAACGCGGCTTCACAGCCTCAGTTCCCCGCTGCTCCCATTCAGGCAAATCCCGAGGAGGAGTAGTCCCGCACCATCTTCACAGAAGATAGGTTAAGGATAAATACATAACTTTCTTCTGACATTTTGTCAGTGGAATGTGATTTGACTTATATTCGGCTGTCCGTGCGGGCGGCCGAATTCCGTTCATGGATGTAGGTTCTCCGCGAGACGACAAGAAATGATTAAACATAGTGAATTATGGAGAACAAGTACGAATTTTTAAGCAAATATGCCGTAAATCTCAACGAGCAGGCCGAAAAGGGCAAACTTGACCCCGTAATCGGGCGCGATGAAGAGATAAGACGCGTGCTGCAAATACTTTCCCGCAGAACAAAGAACAACCCTATACTCGTAGGCGAGCCCGGCGTTGGCAAGACAGCCATTTCCGAGGGTATAGCACAGAAGATAACAGACGGACAAGTCCCGTCGAACCTCAAGAACCGCAAAATCTATTCGCTTGACATGGGTGCACTTATAGCGGGTGCGAAGTATCAGGGCGAATTCGAGGAAAGACTCAAGGGAGTGGTCAAGGAGGTCGTTGAAAGCGAGGGCGACATCATATTGTTCATAGATGAGATCCATACCCTCGTGGGCGCAGGCAGAAGCACGGGCGCGATGGACGCGTCCAACATCCTGAAACCGGCTCTGGCGCGTGGAGAACTGCGCACCATAGGTTCGACCACATTGGACGAATATCAGAAGTATTTCGAGCAGGACAAAGCCCTTGAGAGACGATTCCAGAAAGTGATGGTAGATGAGCCCACTCCGGCGGAGTCGATAGCCATCATGCGAGGACTCAAAGAGAGATATGAGAACCACCACCATGTCAGAATCGAGGACGACGCGCTGATCTCGGCGGTAAACCTTTCACACCGCTACATCACAAACCGTTTCCTCCCGGACAAGGCCATTGACCTCGTCGATGAAGCAGCCGCGAAGCTCCGTCTTGAGATGAATTCCGTGCCGGAGCCCATTGCCGAACTTGATAGTGCCATACGCCAGCTTCAGATTGAGAAAGAAGCGGTCAAGCGGGAGGGAGCATCGCTCAAAAGCGAGAAGATAGAATCCGAACTCGCCCAGAAGAAAGCGGAGCGGGACACTCTCGGCAAGAAATGGGAAGAAGAAAAAGGCATGCTCACCAACCTTCAGAAAGCCCGCGAACAGCTTGAGAATTTCAAGCAGGAAGCCGCTGTGGCAGAGAGGGAAGGCAACTACGGCAAGGTAGCGGAAATACGCTACGGCAAGATGGCGGAGACCCAGAAGAAGATTGACGAACTGCTCGCAAAACAGTCCGAAATCAAAGATCCCATCATCACCGAATCCGTAACACCTGAAGACATAGCCGAAATCGTCGCCAGATGGACAGGGATTCCCGTCAGCAGGATGCTACAGAGCGAAAAGGACAAACTCCTCCACATGGAGTCCGAACTGCACAAGAGGGTAATCGGTCAGGACGAAGCCATCAAAGCAGTATCAGATGCCGTAAGAAGAAGCCGTGCAGGACTCTCCAACGAGCACAGACCTCTCGGCTCGTTCCTGTTCCTCGGTTCGACCGGCGTCGGCAAGACAGAGCTTGCCAAGGCCCTCTCGGAGTTCCTGTTCAATGACGAGTCCATGATGACCCGAATAGACATGAGCGAATATCAGGAGGCCCATACGGTGAGTCGTCTGGTTGGTGCGCCTCCGGGATATGTAGGTTACGACGAGGGTGGGCAGCTTACTGAAGCCGTCAGGCGTAAGCCCTACTCGGTAGTATTGCTCGACGAGATTGAGAAAGCGCACCCAGATGTATTCAACATACTTCTGCAAGTGCTTGACGACGGGCGTCTTACCGACAACAAGGGCCGCACTGTAGACTTCAAGAACACTGTCATCATTATGACTTCCAACCTCAAGGAAGAGGAACTGCGGCTAAGGATGAGACCCGAATTTCTCAACCGTATAGATGAGATCATCGTATTCCACGCACTGACACCTGATGACATAAGGGAGATTGTGAGAATACAGATGAACGCACTCCGAGCCAAACTCGAAGAGGACAATGTGGCACTCACTTTCACGCGTGGATTCGAGGACAAGATGGTGGAAGAAGGGTACGATCCCGACTTCGGTGCCCGCCCCGTAAAGCGTCTGATCCAGAGGGAACTGGTCAATCAGCTCGCCATCGAAATCCTCGAAGGGCGCATACGCAA
>CAZNDD010000006.1:2726-4575 GCA_964571735.1 uncultured Muribaculaceae bacterium
GCTATGGGAAAATACAGGGTCAAAAAGTAGCTCGAAAAATGGCAAAAAAGTCGGAATAAATAATGAGAACTTATTAACTTTGAAGTCATTTGAAACAAAAAAATATGAGCATTCCCCCAAAAAGAATACTTATAGTGGACGACGAAGAGGATATACGCCTCATTATCAGCCACAATCTCCGCAAAGAAGGCTACGATGTACTGAACTGCGAATCAGCAGAGAGCGCATTGTCAAGAGATGACCTCGAAAGTATGGATCTCTTCATCTTGGATGTCATGATGGAAGGGATGTCGGGCTTCGAGATGGCGGCAGAGCTTAAGCGCAGACCTGAGACCACAAAAGTTCCGGTGATTTTCATCACCGCCAAAGACAGCGAAGACGACAAGGTCGAGGGCTTCGAAGCTGGCGCTGATGACTATATCTCCAAGCCATTCTCAGTCAGGGAGATGTGTTCGAGAGTCAAGGCAGTGCTCCGTCGCGCCGGGCAGAACGGAAAGCCGGCGTCAAGGACGGGTATAGAGATAGATGACGAGCGCAAGACAGTCATTGTGGACGGAAGCCACATACATCTCAGCCACAACGAGTTCGAGATACTGAGACTGCTTTCCACACACCCAGGCAAGGTGTTTTCGCGTGCCGATATGTTGTCGCATGTATGGAGCGACGACGTGATAGTCACCGACCGCAGCGTGGATGTCGCGATAACCCGGCTCCGCAAGAAAATATCCCCTTACGGGACTCACATAGTCTCCCGCCACGGATTCGGATACCTTTGGGAGCAGGAGGCTTGAATAAAACTCGGCCGGTAATTGATTTTACAAAATCAGTCATGCCTGTTAAGGGTTGACGGCGGTGAACAACCAATGAAAAAGCCGTCAAGACGACATAATTAGACATAAATTCACACAAATCTATGACATTAGCCATTATTGTTTTAGCCTTTGCAGTCGTGCTGTTGAGCCTGCTACTGATTGCATCCAGAGGGCGTTATCTCAACCTCAAGACTTCGCTCGAACAGGGACAGATCACCATGTACGACAAATTGAAAGACAGCGAGGAAGACAAGGTCCGACTCAAGCGCCAGCTCACGCAGAATGTCGCACACGAACTCAAAACGCCTGTCAGCAGCATTCAGGGATACCTTGAGACGCTGGTCAATGACACCACTCTCGACGAGGAGACAAGGGAGTCGTTCATCAAGCGTTGCTACAGTCAGAGCCAGAGGCTTTCCGCCCTCGTGCAGGACATCTCCACACTCAACAAACTGGACGATGCACCGCAGTCTTACGAGAAGGAGCCTGTCAATATCTCATCAATACTTCAGACCATAGCCAAAGACACAGACCTCCAGCTGAAAGAGCATAAAATCCGCTTTATGCCGCTCATCGCTCCGGATGTGAATGTACTTGGAGACCACTCGCTGATATATTCGATTTTCAGGAATCTAACGGACAACTCGATAGCATATGCAGGAGACGAGTCCACCATTACCGTACAGGTGCTTAAGGAGAATGAGAACGAATACCAGTTCCTTTTTGCCGACAACGGAGCGGGACTTCCCGCCGAGCATCTTCCGCACCTTTTCGAGAGGTTCTATAGGGTAGACAAAGGCCGTTCGCGCAAACTCGGAGGCACAGGACTCGGACTCGCGATAGTCAAAAACTCAGTCCTGTTGCACCACGGCACTATCGCCGCCCGCATAGGCAAGACCGGCGGTCTGGAGTTCCTCTTCACCCTGCCGAAAGTAAAATAAGCATCCGACCGCACAAAAAATAAGCCTCCCGTTTTATAGGCGGGAGGCTTATTGTGTCTGAGCCGTACAGAAAACGGGCTCTCCTTGTACCGCAGC
>CAZNDD010000006.1:4675-11851 GCA_964571735.1 uncultured Muribaculaceae bacterium
AGCTGATTATACGAAATACCCCACCGTAGAAAGACTACGGCGGGGTTTGAATTATGGTGCGGTCAGAGACTAATCTTCGTCGTCAAAGACACCGGGCTGTTTCTCCCAAAGCCCTTGAGCGGAACGGAGGAGGTGCCTCATGTGCGAGGCGAACTCGCGGGACTCCTGCAAGATATTGAGGTACAGGTATGCAAGGGTCAGATTCTCTCCGGAACGCTGCATTCGCTCAATCTGCAGGTCGCGGGCGTGTTCGAGAGTCTTCTTGAGCTTGGCGCCCTCCGCACGGACCTCGGGAATTGCCTCATAGTCATGCTGTGTGAAAATCTTGACGGTTCTGTCCGCAAGATAGAGCACCGAATCGCGGAGCGGCACGAAGTCACGGAGCTGATCCTGATTGAGAGGAGGGAAACCATTATCCACATGCTCCTCGCAAGGCTCCTCTATTCGCCTGAGACAGTAGAGCATATTGTCGCAGGAGTTGCGTCCGAGATGGAACCATGTATTGAGTCTCATAGCCGCCTCCGGGTCAATTCTGCGCAGGGTCACCATTTCCTTGCGGCGGGTACCCTTAAGCTGCTCACGCATACGACGCATAGACTTGTCCGACTTGCGTAGCATAGAGAGATTTTCTTCAATAAATCCGTCGGAAATCTGCTTATATGTCTCCTTGGCGTAAGCCACGAAATCCGCCTCACTGAGTGCGATATGTTTCTCAAGCAGAGACTCTATCTCCTGCTTGTCAGTAGCCTTGGACATCTCGGTGTAAAGTTCATCGGAAGCCTCAGGCTTGGTCTTGGAATGAGCCTTTATCATGCTCTTAATCATGATGAAAGCTACGAGAGCCACGAGAATCACGGCTGCCACCACGCCACCGAAGTTGATAAGCATTGCTATACAGAATGCAAGCAGGAAGGCCGCACCGGCTGTGATAAACCAGCCTCCAATGACCGACACCACACCTGTAATTCTGTAGACGGCAGTCTCTCGACCCCATGCCCTATCGGCGAGCGAAGTACCCATAGCCACCATAAATGTCACATAAGTAGTGGAAAGAGGGAGCTTAAGCGAGGTGCCGAGGGCAATCAGAAGGCTCGCCACGACAAGATTGACCGTAGCGCGAACTCCGTCAAATGCAGCGCCGTCTTCGAGCTGAATCTCGGAAGTATTGAAACGCTTGTTGGACCATGTCTTCACTCTCTCAGGGATGATATCATCGAAGAAACTACCCACGGAAGTCGAGAATCTCACCAACGAACGGGCAAGTTTGGACGAGCCGAACATCTCATCGCCATCTCCCTGACGGGACAAATCAACTGAAGTCTTGATGACGGCACGGGACTTCTTGGAAGTGAACAGGGCTGTAACCATAATCGCACCTGCGGCAAGAAGGAAAAACACCGGAGTCTTGGCGGACTCATTGAGCGAATCCATCATGAATATCGATGCGTCAGCTCCCGGATGAGCCATAAAGTCCTGATATGAAGAAAGGCCTGCCATCGACACACCGATGAAGTTGACAAGGTCATTGCCGGCGAAAGCCATCGCAAGGGCAAATGTACCGAGCAGCACCAGCACCTTGAATACATCCACCTTGAGGAAATGCAGACACTGCATCAGTATAGTCGAAACCACAAAGCATCCTGCAAGAAGAGGAAGCGTATTGTCATTGATGAACGCAACGCTCTCCGGAGTCATGAACGACATGCCTTTCACGCCCTTGAAAAGCATGAAATAGATTATCGCAGTGGCTGCAATACCTCCGAAAAGGCCAATCTTCCACTTGAGATGCTTCTTGTATGTGAATGTAAATACGAGACGGGAAATATACTGGACAATGGCACCGAACACGAATGCGAGGGCGACAGAGAGGAAGATGGAGAATATGATCTCAAGAGCCTTCTCAGTATTCATATAGTCACCTATACCGAGAGAACCATCACCGCCTGTCATCTTGATGAGCGCGAATGCCGTCGTACCTCCAAGCAGTTCGAAGACCATGGAAACCGTGGTCGAAGTTGGCATGCCGAGGTTGTTGAAAATGTCGAGAAGCAGCACATCAGAGATGACCACGGCGAGGAAAATCGTCATTATCTCCTTGAAAGAGAACATTTCAGGATGGAAAATACCATGTCTGGCAATGTCCATCATACCTCCGCTCGTCGCAGCACCGATGAAGATACCTGCCGCAGCTACAATGAAAATAGTCCTGAGTTTGGCGACTCTTGCGCCAATGGCCGAATTTAGGAAATTGACCGCATCGTTGCTCACACCGACAATCAAGTCGATGACCGCAAGGGTAAAGAGAACGATAATACAAATCAGATAGATATTCATCTGCAATCAAAAATTTATGATTGCAATTTTAGCTTCATCATGTTACACTGCGATTACAGAAATATTACATTTTGGTTACAATCCCAGTACGCCATTTCATCTCAAAAATATCTATCTTTGAGAAATATGGAAGACCGGATTCAGAATCAGAAGTTTTCCGAGATTTTTATGCTGGATTTTCAAGATAATTTCAAAGAGGGCGGTCACCGAAGGAAAATAGACAGAAATGCGGCATAAGGACCAATAAATCACTCGATTATGTTTAATAAAGAGACTTATATCAGAAGGCGCGGGGAACTGCTGCGCCGACTGGGCGGAGAGAGCGGAGTGGCACTCTTCATAGGCAATACTGACTCCCCTGCCCAATATGCAGACAACTGCTACAAATGGAGACAGGACAGCACCTGGCTCTATCTTTTCGGAATAGACAAACCGGGGCTTGCCGCGGTCATAGACCTCGAAAGCGGCAAGACTACACTTTTCGGAGACGACCCGACCATAGATGACATCATCTGGAACGGACCTGAGCCCTCGACCGCAGACCTTGCAGCAATGAGCGGAATCGAGCACAGCGAGCCCTACGGGGCACTCCCGCAAGCTATCGCCGGACGCAAGGTACATTTCATCCCCGTATCCCGTTATCACAATGCAGTCACACTATCCAATCTCATAGGAATCAAGCCCGAAGAGGCATTCAAAGTAGGCAAGGGAGCCTGCCCTAAGGCTTCTCTTCCACTGACCAAAGCGGTTATTGAGTTGCGTCTGCGCAAGGATGCGGAGGAAATCGCCCTTATAGATGAAGCTTGCGTGCTCGGGCAGGAGATGCACCGAATAGCAAGAGCAGGCATCAAGCCGGGCGTCATCGAGCAGGACATAGTCGGAAGGATGGAGGGTTATGCCCTTGCCAAAGGTTGGGGCGTGAGTTTCCCCACCATACTTACCCAGCACGGAGAAGTATTCCACTGCCACAGCCACAATCTCGCCATCGAGCCGGGCAAACTGATGGTAATCGATGCTGGACTCGAAAGCAACGAGCATTACGCTTCGGATTTCACCCGCACCTATCCCACTTCCGGACGCTGGAGCAGCAAACAGCGCGACATCTATCAGATTGTCTACGAGTGCAATGAACTCGCCTATTCTCTCACACGCCCCGGCATCGCCTACCGAGAAGTGCACATCAGGACCATGGAGCACATGCTCACCCGCCTCGGAGAGTTGGGAATAGTCAGCGGAGACCCTGTGGAAATGGTCCACGATGGACTCGCAGGTCTTTTCTGTCCACACGGACTCGGTCACAACATGGGACTCGACGTGCATGACATGGAGGATTACGGAGAGAATCTGGTCGGCTACGGAGACGGTCAGGAGCGTTCCTCACAGCTCGGACTCGGAAGCCTGCGCATGGCACGCGTCTTAGAGGAAGGCAATGTGGTGACTGACGAACCGGGCATTTATTTCATCCCCGCTCTCATAGATCTCTGGAAGAAAGAGGGAGTAGGAGGCGGGCGCATCAATTACGACAAGCTACAATCTGAATATCTCGACTTCGGAGGCATCAGGCTGGAGGACGATGTACTCGTGACAGCCGACGGAGCACGCAGACTCGGAGGAGAAAGGCTCCCCGCTTCCCCTGACGAAATCGAAGAGGCGATGGCTAACGACTAAAAACAAGTTTGAGCGGATTCCAGACGGGCGGCTTCTTTTTAAATCCGGAGCCGCCTGTATTTTTAAAGCAGCAACGCTTGCCACACAAAAAACTCAACCTGGACTTCCCGGAAACTTCATAGCCCAAATCAGAGACAAACAACTATGGACCAAAGACTTCAAAGACTCACCCCCAAGACTGCACTGTATTCGCTCGCGGACCTGCTCATGCCAAGGACCTGCATAGCCTGCGGCAGGACGCTCAATGCACATGAACGGTTCCTCTGTCTGCCTTGCAATGCAGACCTTCCGCTTGCGAGATTCGAGAATTTCAGCCATAACCCGATGGCTGCAAAGTACAATGAACGGATTAATGAAAGCGTATGCTCCTATGAGCCGTTCCAGTACGCGGCTGCACTGTTTGTCTATGACGACTCTTCAAGCTATGTCAACATCCCCCGCAATCTCAAGTACCACAGGGGATTTGCCGAAGGCAGGCATTTCGCCTCGATGCTGGGACGTTCGCTCGCAAAGTCAGAGTTGTTTGCTGATGTGGATATGATCCTCCCCGTGCCGCTGCATTGGACAAGGCGGCTGAAAAGAGGGTACAATCAGGCGGAAGTCATCGCCCGGAGCATTGCTACGGAAATGAATGTACGAATTGAGACACAGTTCCTTATACGGCACAGACGGACACACACCCAGACGGAGATGAGCCTTGAAGACAAGAGCGGCAATGTCGCAGGAGCATTCAGGGCAAGACGGGGCACAGTACCCGAAGCGAGTCATATACTTCTTGTGGACGACGTATTCACCTCCGGATCCACGCTCTGCGCCTGCCACGATGCGCTCCGCAAGGTCTATCCGCCGGAAGTCCGCATCAGCGCAGCCACATTGGCAGTCGTTCTATAATAAATACGGCAAATCTTCAAGCGAAATGGAGCAAACAGGCATCAAATCATCCGATTTTGCTTATATTTGCGAGCCTTTCGGAATTATCCCGGAACGGCAAGTCATAAGAGAATCAAAAATACTTTTATACTAACATGAAACAGTATCTTACAAACGAGAAATTGACCATCGTAGGTGCCGGCGGGATGATCGGTTCCAACATGGCTCAGACCGCGCTTATGCTCGGACTCACCCCCAACATCTGCCTTTATGACATCTTCGAACCCGGCGTGCATGGCGTAGCCGAGGAGATGCATCACTGCGGATTCGAGGGCGCAAACATCACATGGACAGTCGACCCTGCAGTGGCTTTCAAGGATGCAAAGTATATCGTTTCTTCAGGTGGCGCTCCCCGTAAGGAGGGCATGACCCGTGAAGACCTCCTCAAGGGCAACTGCAAGATTGCCGCTGAGTTCGGAGATTACATCAAGCAGTACTGCCCTGACGTAAAGCACGTTGTGGTTATCTTCAACCCCGCTGACGTCACCGCCCTCACCGCTCTCATCCACTCAGGTCTCAAGCCCAACCAGCTCACTTCCCTCGCAGCTCTCGACTCAACCCGTCTCCAGAGCAATCTCGCCGCAGAGTTCGGCGTACCTCAGAGCGCAGTGACCGGAGCACACACATATGGTGGACACGGCGAGCAGATGGCAGTTTTCGCTTCCAAGGTGAAGGTTGACGGCAAGCCTCTCGCAGAGATGGGTCTCAGCCCTGAGAGATTCGCACAGATCAAGCAGGAGACTATCCAGGGCGGTTCCGCTATCATCAAGCTCCGCGGCCGTTCTTCTTTCCAGAGCCCGGCATACTGCGCCATCAAGATGATTGAGGCAGCTATGGGCGGCGAGCCTTTCACTCTCCCTGCAGGCACATATGTCTCAGGCGGCAAGTACCAGAACGTGATGATGGCTATGCCTACCACTATCGACAAGGACGGCGTCCACTACACGGAGCCTACCGGCACTCCCGAGGAGATTGCAGCTCTCGATGCTTCTTACGAGCACCTCTGCAAGATGCGTGACGAGATCATCGGTCTCGACATCATCCCCGCAGTCGCAGACTGGGGCAAGGACAACGCCAATCTCTAATAGAGCTCAGACAACAATACGGGGAGGTGACTATCGATTTAGTCACCTCCTCTTGTTTTATAATAAACCGAAATGCTTTCCGTTGGTGCAATGCGCCGTTTCCCACGCACAATCCCTTGTACAATAAAACCGCTTCCATTGTACAAGAGACATCACTAACGGCACGAGGTACAGAAATACCACCTCCCTTGTACGAGTGGCATTACTAACGGCGCGCGGTACAGAAAGACAGCTTCTGTTGCACGATACTTAAATCGCGCTACGCATCGTACAAAAAGGCAGATCTCCTTGTACAAGTGACATCACTAACAGCACGCGGTACAGAAATGCCGCCGTCCTTGTACAACAAGCGGAGAGGCTCTTACCATTTCAGCCGGCGATTTTCAGCCAACTCGGGGAATGAAAACCAGCCAACTCGCCGAATAAAAATCAGCCAACTCGGGGAATCGAAAAACTAAATACTTGATAATCTGAATATTTCTTAACACATTTGCAGAGACCAATCCCATTATGCTTCTGCAAGGTGACGCTCCGCACTTGGTAGACGAATGGCAGCTCGCACCCAATCTATGGGATGCGGCAAGATTTGACATAAGCCATAGAGGACTCATCGGCCAATATATTTTCACGGGTTCTGCAGTTCCACCGAATATCTCAGCATTACAACATAGCGGGACAGGAAGATTTGCACGGCTCACCATGAGACCCATGAGCCTATGGGAATCCGGGGAATCAGACGGGAAAATCAGTCTGAAAGACATATTCGAAGGAGAAGCCAACCCCGTCACAACCCAAGGAAAGGCACTTGACGAATTGAGTTTCCTCATCTGCCGAGGAGGATGGCCCGGTGTTCTCAACCTTTCCGAGAAATCCGCACTGCTCCAAGCCCGCAACTATGTGGATGCAGTTGCCCAAAGCGACATATCACGTGTAGATGACACATCCCGCAACGCGGAACTTGCGTACAAATTACTCCGCTCTTATGCAAGACATCAGGGGCAAGCAGTCCCAATGACGACAATCGCGCTCGATATCAATGTGCGTCCCGACTCTGCATCCACGAGCGAAGACACCATATCCTCCTACATATCAGCTCTCAACAAAATATTTGTCATAGAGGATATGCCGGCTTGGAATCCCAACTTGCGTTCAAAAACCG
>CAZNDD010000006.1:11951-37974 GCA_964571735.1 uncultured Muribaculaceae bacterium
ATATTTGTCATAGAGGATATGCCGGCTTGGAATCCCAACTTGCGTTCAAAAACCGTAATCAGTTTGGATTTATTTTCAGAGATTTCTACTCCTTAATGGGGCGGACGGGGCGTGCCATGCTGGAGGCGCCGACGAACCCGTATGTTACAGCAGTGTCATCATCTTTACTTTCTATTCTTATACACAAAGAACGTGACGATGTAGCATTGTGTCTATTACATGTCCAAAAATAGACTCCCTGCATAGCCCAGAGACCGCCTGCTTCGCCGAGTCCGCTTCCAGTCCGGTCAACGCGCTGACCGGTAGCAATGAATTTCACTTTCTCACCGGTCTTGTTTTTCTTGGTGTAGACTTCATATTCATAGCCACTGGGCAGTTGAGTTCCATTAAGACTTCTGGTTCCTGCCTCTGAACCAGATTCACCATTGGTAAAGACAGAGAAAGCCCGTCCGGGAGGAATTTTAAAACCGCGAGGAGAGGGATCATAGATAGTCTTGGTCGAGATTTTTGAATCTAAACTACCACCACTATTGTCCCAGAAATGACTGGAAGGTTGCCATTTACCTTCACCACCGGACGAATTATAGACATAATAGACATTGGGATTCTGGATAGTCATTCCGACATTCACGCCACTATTCACTTCGTAACGATAGCGGTATTTCTCATCAATAACTTCGTGAGGACGATAGTCTTCCGCACTATAAAGTGCCCTGTTCTTAAGTCCAATCAAAGGGTCTTTGCGCCCCCATTGGTAATACAGCGAGCCTCCATCCGTATATTGATATTCCGCGCCCTCCTGCTTGACAGCAAGGGTCCTGATTTTACCCGTGCCGGCCTGAGTAAACTCAAAGGAAAGATTACGCTCTTCATACCAGACCCGCTTCCCGTCTATCCAGCCGAGAGATACTGGCATCATCTCATAGGACATTGTACCATCAGTGTGATCTTGAAGCGAATATGTATCCTCAATATCGCGTTCCGTCACCCAGACATGCCAACTCCATATTATATTGCCAGCCTTGTCACGCACTGCAAATACAGCATTTGCCTGCTGCATAAATTCAGGGTCAACAGTAAAGACTATATCCTCATTGCTTTTATCAAGCCATACATCCTTGAACATATAGAACGCGTCGGCCCATAGAAGGATTGCGTCGCCCAAATTGGCGCTACCGCCGACAGTAGCACTTATATAAGGAGACGATATCTCAGTATTGCCTGTATAATCATAAAAAGTATTGCCCGTATATGCTGATGTATTTCTACGCCCATTCTCAATAGCATTGCCATATACAAGAGGAATGGCATAAGTGCCGGGAGCATTGATTATATAGCAATTCGCCGTAGTTTGCTGGTCCAGTGAGCCGTTCACAGCAGAAAGGTTATACGGATTCTCCGGCGTGCCTTTAGGAGTGGCATTTTTGAGTTGCTGCTCATTGTTATCCCAATCGGTACGCACGGAAGTCCGCTCAAGAGTAATCGGATAAGAAGACGAGACAGAGCCTACCCCCGAATAGGTAAAGCCGAAGACATGGTCAAGCTGCGAGTCGTCGGTAATCTTTGCAGTCCACGCAAGAGGCTCTCTCACAGAGGGATTCTGCGTACGATACCTGTAGCTACTGACTTGATAATTGGACGAGGTTGTACCATTGGGCATATTAATAGACTCAGTCACATCGAACACATAAGTCCAGTTGATGGAATCCGTCGAGATCGAATAAGTATAGAGCTTGCCCGGCTGCCAGACCTGCCCTACGAGAGCACCCGTAAGGGTAAGGGTACTACTGTCGAGAGTCTCAAGGACAATGCGGATCTGCGCCCCGTCCGGAACGCTTTGCGGTATGAGCACGAAATAGTTGTCACCGGAAGTAATAGGTTGCTCCCCTGTCTGGCTATCCGTCAATGACACATCGAACTTCTGGGTATAAGAAGCCGTGGAACTGCCCACGGTCCAAGTATAGGACCTGGAAGCAGGGACAGCTTCACAATCCCCTGAAGAATAGATATTCTCAATGGAAATGCTCTTGATGGTACAACCCGCAATGTCTTTGGCGACAAATCTCACCGCTGAAAGCGCATGAGAGAAATGAAGGGGTGCCACGCCGTCAGCATCTTCCTTACCGCAAGCAGTATAGGCAAATGCTAAATCCGGCTGCAGCTGAGCGTCATTGCTGGAAGAGCCATGTGGGGTCTCGTATGAGAAAGCTATTTTTCCTTCGACTTCATCCGCCTTGAACGCGCTCATTCCCGTCAGATCGTAAGGTGCCGAAGCATAGAAACTGAGCTTATTGTCATCAGGCCACATATGGGAACCAGCTGACTCGCTCCATGTCTTACCGGAATACTTATCCACCTTGGAGCCAGCGATATAGCAAGTCCCATCAGGCATATAGGCATGCACCCTGAAATCAGAGTGGAATGCCGTAGCACTGCCTACGAGTGCGCCGCGGGTCACGGCAACCGCACCAAAATCCTCCACCGAGGGGTGAAGATAGAGGCTGTCGCCGGACACGGCCGTGAGTACGAGAGGTTCATCCGCATACTCCGCCTTGGTACGGGAGTCAAGCGAAGATGCGTCCACGCTGAAAGAGATGCTTTCCTGCACCTTGTCTGCATCTATTGACCGGGAACAGGACACACCCAGCAGAGCCATACAGGAAGCAAATACTATTCTGAACCTATTCATCATACTCACATTGTTTGTTTTATCCCCTCATTAAGGGGTTTGGTGATATGGTGGGGACATTCAACCCCACCATACCTATTAAGAAGCCGTCTGAACCCAAGAAATTCCTAAGACACTGCCAGAAATTACGCCCAAACAACTTTCAAACATCTCCCCGAAAGTAGTAGAACGGGGAGATGATAGAGATTAAAACTTAAACGCCAGGGATGGCAGCATCAACCTCAGTGCTGGGTTCAACAGCAACGAAGTCGTCAACGGTAACATCAAACTCGATAGGAACAAGTGTAGGCTCGGGATCTGTACCAGGCTCATAACCTGCACCCTTACCGAAGACGAGGGTATAAGTGTATTTCTTACCCTCTTCCCAGTTGAAAGCTGCAGGAATCGCAAGACCCTTAGTTGAACCATCATAAAGAAGAACATCCGAAGACGCGTATGAATCACCGGCTACATTGTAGACTTTGCAATACACAAGGATGTAGCTATTTGTTGTCGCGCCTTCACCTTCAGTAGCGTCTACACCATTCCATGCAGTAGTTGCCTGAGGGATAAGAAGAAGTGCATTGGAGCTGAACTCCTTTTCAGAGTCGTTAGCCGAAGTAAGCGCAACCGTTGTATCGTCACCTGCTACTGCTACAGAAGAGAATGTCACTCCATAGTTATTGATAGCAGAGAGAGCACTCCAAGAACCCTGACCGCCATTGATAGTACCGTTACCATCGTGAGCAGCATTGTTACCATCAGTACTTTCTGTAGCAAAAGTGTAAGTACCAGTACTCATGACATTGCGGAGCTCAACACCGGTAATTTCAACATGAAGGTTCTTGTTGGTGTTCTTCGCGTTGAATACGATCTGAGAAAGAGCGTGGTGGAAGTTAAGGGCAACAGCAGCATTACCCTTTGACTGATCCTTTTTCACTGAGTAAAGAAGATCATCCTGCTTTGTCACATCAGTATCAACCACATAGTTCACAAATTCGGGTGCACCACTATTCCACTCAAATGTGCCATTAGAATTGACATGAGCATAGAAGTCAACTTTGTTGGTTTCGGTAGTCTCAGGCCAGTAGCGGACACCATCCTTGTTGACCCACTTGTCAGCCTCAAACTTAATTGTGTCTCCGCTGATGTAAGTCTGACCAGCAAAGTTTGCCCAGACCTCGAAAGCACCGGGCTTGTTGTTGTTGCAGTACACGTCAGAAGCCTTGGTAGCACCATTGGCAACCACGTTGTAGCGGATCTCGTTCTCGATGCGATTGACATCAAGAGTCTTGTCGTTGGAGCAGGATGCCAGTGCGAGGCATGCGAGAGCTCCGAAGAAAAATTGTTTTTTCATTGTACTAAAAAATGTTTGTTATTAATAAATAATTAATTGTCAAAGTATTATATCTTGTTTTACATCTTCCCAGTCATCTACCGAAGGCCTGAATCCGTTGCCGTTCTCAATAGGCGTAGGAAGCGAAAGTCCGTCTATTATAAGGTGCACATGGCGAGGGTCGGGAGCAGCGTGTACTTGCTGAGTAACATCAAGCGCAGGGGTGCCCTTGTACACATATTTCTGTCCGTCGTCCATCACTACATAGAATTCCATCTTGTGCGGCTGGGAGAGAGCAGGATTCTGTCCGAAAGTATAGAACTTGCCAGTCACCGAGGAAACGCCCTCTTTGTCAGCATTAAAAGGCAGGGTAACAGGCTCATCGGAGAGCTTTTCGCTTGCAAGAGAAAGAGTACCAGACATACCGGAGATATTGCCGCATATCTGACTAAGGTGCTTGAGATTGGTAACATTACGCACCTCGTAGGTATAGGTACAGGTGAGTTCGTGGGGATATAACGTGATAGTCCTGCCGTCATCGACGGGCTCAGCCATGTCGCGACGTGTCTGGGGGCGCGCCGTGGAGACGAGGCCGTTCTCGTTGATTTCCACATATTCGCTCGTACAGCCCCACATCATATCCGGACAGATGACCACCCTTTCTTCGCCATCGTCGGATTTTGGTTTCCAGTTAAGTGCGCTACCGTAGATAGGCTCAAGTACATGTCCGTCACGAGTGAAGGCGCCATGCCTGTCGAAATCATCCATACCGAAGAACCGCACCGCTTCGGTGTCGTTATTATAGGTAAGCACACGATACTTCCCCACACGGAGCTGCACTTCGCCTCCGTCCATGCCGCGAAAGTCAAAACGTTCGCCAGCGCCGCCCGACAGCGGATAGAAATACACACACATTCCTCTGGGCGAGGCGTCCGGCGCATCAATCCAGTCGAAAACGACAGATATGGCCTTGGTGTGGGGATGGCTCAGGCACAGTTCCTTATGGGTACAGGAGACGAGCGAAAGGACCGCTACGGAGAGAGCAAGGAGTCTGTGAAGTGTCATCTTGCACCTCCTTTTCGTGGTAAGTCCAGCAAGTAGACAAGAGAGATTTCCGCTTTGACTGGTCCGATATAACTACGATACTTGGTCGCCTGCCAGACATAGCAGTCATCCATAGGGAGATATTCGTAGAATTTGCCCCACATATATCCCGCGCAGATCGAGAAGTCAAGGTTGAGTCTATTCGCCAATGGAAGCGAATAGCCGTATTCGAGTCCTATAGAGAAATTGGCTTGATCGAGAATGGTACCGCCCGGCTCGCCGCCGATAATACCGAGATCGCCATATTCGAAGTCATAAGTCAAGGCTTGGGTAGAAATCCCTATGTGATGTCCATCAAAGTTCCGTTTAGGCCAGTACCGCAGGGTCAGGTCTCCTCCATAAACCCTATGATACCAGTGAATCTTGTCGCTGTTCCACCACGCATACATATAGTTCGCGGCGAGGCTCCAGCGAGTGCCAAGTCCAAATTCAATACCTATGTTAGGTACGAGCAGTGCATCGTAAAGCAGATTGGTCTTGAGCGCATAGGGGGGGGTAAAACCGGTCTTACATTCAGAGACATAGCTTCTTCCGGCAAGGGAAGTCGCCACTTCTATACTGTCTCTGATAGCCGCAATGGGCGGTGGCCCCCAAATCCAGTCGTATGTCGCAACAAAAGAGGACTGCCTGAGCTTCGGGAATAGATTGTTGTACATATAGAGCCAAGGCTCACCAAATCTCAAGTTCTTCAGTTTGACGACATTATTATCCTCCGGCCTCTCACCATTCTCACAGTTCTTCGCAATGTCGGAGAGCAACGCAATGGTCTCTTCCCTGTAAGGGACATTGGGATCTTCCCTCACGAGTTCAAGAAGTCCTGCCCAGTCCCGTCCGAGATAGTCATAGTTGATGCGGCTGAGGGGCAAGTCCACTCTCGAAACGATATATTTGGTAAGAGCTGCAGCTCTTCCCTTTGAAAGGCGTATGTTGAGCGGTATGCTTCCCTCCGGAGATGCAGCACCCACAACATGTATATCTTTAAGTCTCAGTGTAGAATCGGCAAGATGCATCTCAAGACTATCCACCATAGCCTCGAGCGATTCTGAATTAGAATTGAATTTTAGTTGAAGCGTTGTGTAATTTTGACGGAAATGCACCTGCACAGAGTCACTCTTGTCTTGTGAAAACGCAAGACAAATCGCACTCACAAACACGCAAACCGTTATAAACCAACGTTTTAAACCCATCATTTACCCCCCCCGTCTTGAATTTCGGGGAAAACGGGCGAATTTACGCATAAAACTTTGACTTACAAAATGTTATCCATTTGTTTCATATCATAGAAAAACAGGCATTCTCAGCCTAGTCCGAAAAGTGCATTTTCTTAATTTTCATGATATTATACAGCATATCAACTTCATTCCGGTGCTAAAATCGCGGCATTATCGCCTCAAGTCAAATTGGTCCATTTGCGTGCGGCGTTTCCCCGCGGGGCACCCTGAGTAATCACCATTACGCAAACATAGAGACATGAAATAAAAAAGGGTCCCGACCGACGATTGGTCAAGACCCTTTTCTGTTAATGAAAGAGTATTACTTGCGTGCAAGAAGGGACTGGGCAGCCTTGACGATAGCGTCAGCGTTGAGCCCGTATGCGTCCATGAGTTCGGCGGGAGTACCGGACTGGCCGAAGCGGTCAGCCCCGTTCACAAATGCCATAGGAGTAGGCAGTTTGCGGGCAGAAGTCGCAGCCACTGCTTCACCGAGACCGCCTGCCATATTGTGCTCCTCTGCTATCACTGCGCAGCCCGTCTTGGACAACGAAGCCACTATGGCGTCTTCATCGAGAGGCTTGATAGTGGGGACATTGAGAACCTCAGCGCTGATGCCCTGAGATTCAAGGATTTCAGCAGCCTTGAGAGCTTCCCAAACCATGTGTCCGCAAGCAATCAGAGTCACATCGCTACCTTCATTTAGAGTATAAACTTTACCTATCTCAAAAGTCTCGTCTTCAGGTGTGAAGTTAGGCACGGAAGGACGTCCAAAACGAAGGTACACAGGACCTTCATAAGCCGCAGCCGCGATGGTTGCATTCTTGGTCTGATTGTAGTCACAGGGAACGATAACCGACATGCCTGGAAGGGCACGCATAAGTGCGATGTCTTCCATAGTCTGATGCGTAGCACCGTCCTCACCGAGGGTAATACCAGCGTGAGAAGAAGCAATCTTGACATTGGTGTGACCGTAAGCCACTTCCTGACGAAGCTGGTCATATACCCTTCCCGTCACAAATTCCGCAAACGAACCTATGAACGGAACTTTGCCCGTCGTGGCAAGCCCTGCCGCAACGCCAACCATATTGCTCTCCGCTATGCCGCACTGTACGAATCTTTCGGGAAATTCAGCCGCGAAAGCGTCCATCTTGACCGAGCCTTTAAGGTCGGCAGTCAGGGCAAGTACCCGGCTGTCGCGTTTGCCTGCTTCAAGCAGACCCGCACCAAATCCGCTACGGGTATCTTTGCGTCCACTGTCTGTATATTTAGTCATAAGTATCTGTCTTTAAATGATTTCTGAAAAGCTATTTCCTCAAAAATCAGCCATGATTGATTTTCTATTCAGTCTCGAGTTTACCGGTGTTAAATAACCGATGAGAACTAAGCGAAAAGACGGCGTAATAATGAGAGTCCGCAAATTCAACTTCTAATAATCCCCCAGAGTTTCAGGAAGTTGCGCGAGAGCTTTCTCGCATTCTTCCGCGCTCGGAGCTTTGCCGTGCCACTTGTGTGTACCTGCCATAAAATCTACTCCGTGACCCATCTCAGTCTTAAAGAGAATCATCTTGGGACGCCCGTTGGCGACCTGCGCAAGCTCGAATGCCTTGAGTATGCTTTCGAAGTCATGTCCGTCAGCCTCAACGACATCCCATCCGAAAGATGCCCATTTGTCCGAAAGGTTATCAATGCCTGTGACAGTGGATGTAGGGCCGTCAATCTGCTGACCGTTAAGATCGGTGAACGCCACGAGATTGTCCACCTTGTGGAACGACGCCCACATGGCCGCCTCCCAAATCTGTCCTTCCTCGCTTTCGCCGTCTCCGAGAAGCACATAGACCTTATTGGGGTCAGCGTCCAGTTTCTTGCCGAGCGCCATGCCGGCAGCCGCGGAAAGACCCTGACCGAGAGAGCCAGAAGGGATGAAAACACCGGGAAGATGATCCGTCACGCAAGGATGTCCCTGAAGTCTGCTTCCGAAGCGCCTGAGCGTAGCAAGCTCACTCACAGGAAAATACCCGGTTCGAGCGAGTACGCTGTAGTAGACAGGAGCGAGATGTCCCGCGGACAAAACGAACATATCCTGCCCCTTGCCCTCACGAGTCCAGGTCTCGGGATTGTGGTTCATCACACTGAAGTATAACGCTGTCATCACATCAGTGATACCAAGCGAGCCTCCCGGATGCCCGGAACGCGCGGCGCTCACCATTCTGACGATGTCGCGACGCACTTGCGAGGCAGTATTTTGAAGAATGTCAATATTACTATTCATAGCTCACAAATATAACAAGAATTTACCGCGCTTGCTCGCGAGTTTACGGGCAGATGGCCATACATTATCAACTCCCGCAGCGCAAACAAGGCGATTTTGCGCATAAGTTCATTCAAACAATCCATCGCGCATATTGAGCGTGCGGTCGCACAAGGCAGAAAGCGCAGGATCGTGGGTGACGATGATTATGGTCTGCGAAAGGGTGTCACGCAGGGAGAACAACAGCCGGTGGATTTCCTCTTTGGTGCGCGAATCCAGATTGCCAGTAGGCTCATCCGCAAGCAGTACCGCAGGAGAATTGACAAGCGCACGGGCTATTGCTACCCGTTGCTGCTCACCGCCAGAAAGTTGGGAAGGGCGATGGGACGCGCGGTGTGAAAGCCCTACAAGTGAGAGCATTTCTTCAGCCCTTTCGCGCATGGCACGAGGGCTCCTGCATGAAGTGGACGGCAGTTCGGAAGCTATCATCGCAGGGATCATCACATTCTCGAGTGCAGAAAACTCTGGAAGCAGGTGATGGGACTGGAATACGAAGCCGATGTGACAGCAACGGAATGCGGAAAGTTCCTTGTCACTGAGATTCAGCACTTCCTGGCCATCGACAACGAGGCTTCCCGCATCAGGGACGGACAAGGTCCCGAGAATCTGCAGGAGAGTTGTCTTACCCGCGCCCGAGGCGCCCATTATGGAGACTACCTCACCCTTATTGGCACTAAAGTCCACACCTTTGAGGACTTCGAGAGTCCCGAAAGATTTGTGTATGTTTTTCGCTTCGATAATCGCCTGCGCCATATTCAACTGGGATATTGAGCCGCACTATCAAGGACGCGCACTACTTCATTTCGCGATTTCGGCGGCGATGAATGCGTTCATCTCGGGAAGTTGACGCTCCATACTCTGAAGCAATTTATACTGAGCCTTGGTGCGGACAAGGTTGTGATCTGCATATTTGGTCTTGTAGTAAGTATCCCCATCGATATAGTCCATCAGGAAGCGAAGCACCTGCTCGTAAGTGATGTAGATACCGGAGAATGCGAGATATTCCACTTCAGAGGGAGTGAGATTTCCACCCATTTCAGAGAGATAGCCACGCATATAGGCGGAGAACATATCCATACTCATCTCCACATTGTCAAGATTGGGGTCATCCTCGGCACCGGTATTAGTGTAGGAGCGAAGGGCATCACCGGTATCATTGAGCAAAGTCGAGGACATCATGGTATCCAAGTCAATGGCACAGAGCAAAGTGCCATCTGCAGCATTGAAGAGGAAGTTACTGATTTTGGTGTCGTTATGAGTCACGCGGCTGGGGATGGTGCCGTTCTCATATAGTTCCCAGAAAGCGAGCATCTGCTCCCTGCGGGACTCAATCCAGGAAATCTCCTCACCAAGGGAGGATACCCTTCCCGCCTTGTCCTCGGCTACAGATTTATCCCACTGACTGAAGCGGTAACGAATATTGTGGAAGCCCTTAATCACTTCCGCGAGAGGATCTTTAAAGTCACTCACAAGCTGATGGAAGTGCCCGAGACCCTTTCCTCCTTGATAGGCGAGCTCAGGAGTGTCGGCCCTGTCGTAGCTCTTTGTCCCTCCGATAAAGAGAGTCACCGCCCAGAAATTCCCGTCAAGATCCTTATAATACAGATCTCCATCAAGAGTAGGGATAACAGTAAGTGTCTCTCGCAGAGGGTTATCCACTTTAGTCTTGATATGTTCGGTAACCTTCTTGATATTGTCCATCATAGCAGGCACATCGGGGAATACGATATGATTCTTGCGTTGGAGGATGTATTTGGGTTCTGATTCTCCCTCAATGCGTACAAAGAGGGTATCGTTGATGAATCCTTCGCCGAGAGCCTTGACCTCGGTTACCTTACCTTGAATCTGAAACTTTGAAATAATCTGTTCGGGTGTCATTTTATGGGTATTATAAATTAAATTCTACTTTTGACATGCAATTCCAATCTCCGCGGGTGAAATCAGGGACGTCGACCACAGAGTTTCGGGAAAGCAATGATTGTTCGCTCAATGGAATCACGCAGCTCCACTCCGCCGCGTCGTACACATCCATGTCAAGCGGCAGACCATGATGAAGACAATACACGAGTCTGTAATCCATCACAAAGTCCATCCCATCGTGATGTCCTATGCCGCGCGAACACTCAAGAAGGCCTCCACCCGTGATAGGATGTCTATATTTAGAAAGAAGCGCAGAACAGTCCTCGCCTTCTATGGATTTCTCCGCATCTTTGAAGTAAAACGACTCGACAGGATATTGAGTGGCACAGCCGAGCGTACCCGTAAGCCTGAACCCTCGTGTATAAGGTCTGGGATTCATCACATTATGCTGAATCTCAATCACTTTGCCCCGTTCGGTACGAATCAGGGTCGTAGTATGATCCCCGTTGGCATATTGGGGTGCACCGAGATGCTCTTCAGCCATCTTCCGCCCGCAGAACGGCTCCGTGTCCATAGAGACCAGAGTCCGCATCCTGTCGCCACGATGGATACCGAGGGTAAGTGCCAGAGGGCCAAGTCCATGAGTAGGATAAAGGTCTCCCCTATGGTCACGGTTGTACTGAAGTCGCCACGGCTCGCCGGAAGGGTTGAGCGGATGTATGTATCCTCCTTCCGCATAGACAATCTCCCCGAAAAGCCCCTGCTCTGCCATATTAAGGCAGGTAAGAGAGAAATTGTCATAGATGCTGTTTTCGAGCATCATGCAATGACGGCGCGTGCGCTCGGAAGTCTCCACAAGAGCCCAGCACTCTTCAAGCGTCATGGCAGCGGGAACTTCTATGGCCACATGCTTACCCTGCTCCATTGCATAGAGCGCGAATTTGGCGTGCAGAATCCACGGGACCGCGATATAGACGAGATCCACGTCATCATTCTCACAAAGTTCCCTATAGCCGTCCACGCCACTATATTTCTTCGCAGAGGAGAGCCCCAGGGAGGAGACGACTTTCTCTACTACAGCCGAATCAATATCACAAAGTGCCTCGATTGAAGCATCCTCAATATGGGTAAACCTTTCAACCGCATCGGCACCTCTATAACCGAGACCTATAAATCCGACTCGGACCTTCGGGAGAGAGTCCGCACGGAAAGCGAGCATAGATCGGGAAGCAATTTCCATAACTTTTATCTTTGGATATGCACGAATTTCATCCCCACCGAGACGCATCCACCGTCCGTATCGGGGCGGTCGCCGAACATCTCACATTCGGCAGGATCGACACCAAGCACCTGACATGCAGCACGAAAGACACCGCTCGCAGGCTTGAATCCGCCCAAAGACGGAGCATCCAGCAAGGCGTCAAAAAACTCCGGACTGCCACCTATGGCGCGGAGCTTGGGCTCCACGCATCCGTAATCCGAGAGCACAGCCAATTTAACTCCTTGAGCTTTAAACTCTTCGGCCTTACGCATAACTTCTGCGTCAAGTCTGTAATGAGCCTTCAGCTCGGAGACCATGGTCTTCATATACCAGCCGTCATACCATGTCCTGACGGCGTCAACTGAAAATGCGCAGCGCTTGGAGATAGCTTCAAAAAGCGTGTCATAGCCGACCGTGCCGGTATCGACACCAGCAAGTCTACGCCTTTCGCTTCTTTCGAGCATCAGCAGACGCAGGCAGGAGATGGGTCGCCACGGTCCGCCATCAGACAAACAGCCTCTTAACAAGGCGTCCACCACAATTCTCTTTGCCAAGCCCTTCTTATTATAAAGAGTGCCGTCCAAATCAAAAAATACTGCCTGCATACTATCTAATCGCCACGAAAATCACTAAAAGTCCCGCCACGCTGCGCAAATCAAGGCGCATTGCACCTAACTTCTTACTCCTCCGAACTGCTCTACCAGAATCTTGCTCACTTCGTCAATCCTCTGATGAAGTTCCTCGGAAGTGGTAGCCTCACAGATGAAGCGGAGGTAAGGTTCGGTATTGGACGGACGAACATTGAACCACCATGTAGGATACTCCAGACGGTATCCGTCGAAATCCATCATCTTCTCGGGCTCGCCCTGGGTCTTGATGAAATAGTCGCAGACAGCCTTCATGGCACCCTGCTTGTCCTCAAGCTTGAAGTTGATTTCGCCTGAGTTCTGATACGCCTCAATCTCGGCAATCTGCTGGCTAAAGGTCTTGCCCTGCTTCTTGAGAGCAGCGACGATGCGCAGCACAATCATAGAAGAGAGAAGTCCGCTGTCGGAGTAGAAGAAATCCTTGAAATAATAGTGTCCAGCAAGCTCACCGCCCCAGAGACCATCGATTTCACGAAGTTTGGGAGCAGCGAAAGCGCGGCCGACCTTCCATGTATTGACCTCCGCACCATAGTTATTGGAAAGGAACTCCCCTACAGCCTTAGAGCTGCGGATTTCCTGAAGCACGCGAGGATTCTTGGCGCCTCTCTCTCCACAGAAATAGAGAGCCATCATGGCGATGACAAGGTCGGGAGCGACAAACTGCCCCTTCTCGTCCACGAACATGACGCGGTCTGCGTCACCGTCGTAAATCACGCCAGCGTCCGCGCCCATCTTGAGCACGAGTTGCTTGAGAGGCTCCACATTCTTGGCAACCAGAGGGTTAGGCTCATGGTTGGGGAATCTGCCGTCAACGGTATCGAAAAGATACTCGGGCTCATCGCCATAGATTTCCTTGGCAAAGAGGCAGGCCATACCGTTGGAAAGGTCGAATGCGAGTTTGAGGTCCGAGTAATCGCCCTTGAACTTGAGCATAAAGTCGATATAGTCCTTATGGATGTCCATAGGATGGACTTCACCCTTCTTCTCCGCTACGGGAGTGGGTCTGTCTTCGTCAATCCACTGCTTGATCTGTCCCAGACCGGCATCATAACCCACAGGAAGGGCGTTCTCGCGGGAAACCTTCATACCGTTGTATTCTCCCGGGTTGTGAGAAGCCGTAATCTGGACCGATGCCTTGAAACCGTAATTAGCAGTGGCAAAATACACCATAGGCGTAGAAGACAAGCCGATATCGTACACATCTGCGCCCGCATCGGTAATACCCTTGACCAAGTACTCGTGAATCTCAGGAGAAGATACTCTGCCGTCACGACCTACCAGAACTTTGTCCGTTTCAAGCAATGAAGGGAGGAAATATCCCACCTTATATGCCGTATTCTTATCAAAATCGACTCCGTAGACACCACGGATGTCGTATGCATGAAATGCTCCCATAATTATTTAGTATTATTAGTTTGTTCTTCCTTCCATTCCCACGAATAAAGCAAGGACTCCGCCTGCCTCAAGAGTTGGCGCTTGTTATACTTGGGCGCGTAGACCCAAGCCTCCGCCACGACAATACGCTTGCCGTCAGGCGAATAGAATGAGTGCGAGACGAAGGGGCCGCCCATGAAGTCGCCCTCCACATCCCACATGCCGTGGGTCTCGGCAAAGCTCCTTCCCTTGTATTTGAGATACCGAGTTTCCGGATCCCAATGCTTGCCCGTAATCATGTATGTGCCGTCGAACATGCCGGGCACATTGGCTTTCATGAACTCATTGCGCTTCGCTATGATGCGCTCCGCCTCAAAATCGTCCCCCTCAACGGGATAGCTGTATACAAATATGCCTTGGGTAGAATATTGTCTATCCAGGGAAATCCATGCGAAGTCATCGGTAATCTTGCGCAGCTTGTAACCGCTCGGAGCGTGCAATCCGCCGCCGAATACGGGGCGAAGTTTGGCAAAGACCTCCGCATTCTCATACTGCAAAGTATTGGCTATCACGCGGTCGCGCTCTGCCTGCTCTATAGCTTCCACTATAAACGAAGCATTGGCCGTAAACACGGAATCTGCCTGCTCTGAAGTGTATGCGCTCACCTGAATCAGACATTGGGGTGTCGCCCATTTGTCCTTGATGAGCTTCACTCCTGGAGTCACGACCTGCGGGTTGATGTCAAAGAACACTATATTGCGGTGAATCTTGAACATGTCCGTAAATGCACCGGGAGCGACATTGGTCGCGGTATAACGGTACTCCACTACAGGAAGATAGGGGTATTCGTCTTCAAGGACGGAGCGTACGCTCTCTCCGAGCGCCCCCTCCCAGTCAGCCCTTTCTATCACGCAGAGCACTTCGCCCGCCTTTCCGCTGATAGTGGGCAGCATCGGAGCCTGGCTCTTGCATGAAACCAGAGCCGAAGCGACGAGCAATGCTGCTATAATTCTATTTAATCGCATATCAATGAATAAGTCTTGCTATATCGTTACCGAAAGCAAGGAACATCAGTCCGAACAGCAGTATCATGCCTATAATCTGCATAATATACAGGAAACGGTCCGAAGGCTTGCGCCCGGTAATCATCTCGTACAAGGTAAACAATATATGGCCTCCATCCAAACCCGGAATCGGAATCAGATTGACCACGCCCAGCATAATGGAAAGCAGTGCCAATATACTCAGGAACTGATACCAGTCCCATGCATTGGGGAAGACCTGACCTATGGCTATGAAACTGCCCACGGATTTGTATGCACCGGTGGAGGGTGTAAAGACCATCTTAAGGTCTTTGAGATAACCGCCCATGGTCTCTCTTGTCATCTTGACACCGGCTCCGAGCGCACTTATGGGATTGGAATAACTCTGGCGGCGGATGTCGGGCTGGCACACATAGATGCCGACCCTACCCGTGGTATCCACCTGTAACGGCAGTTCCAGCATCTGACCGCCACGGCTCACCACGGCATCCACAGTCTCGCCCGCATGTGCTGCAAGCACAGGCGATGCATCCTGCAGGAAAGGCGTCTTGCAGCCCGCGACTGACAGCAGCGAATCTCCCCGCTGCAATACTGCGGCATTGGCAGGAGAAGCGACCGAGTCCACAACGAAGGGCAGAGCCACCCCGAACATCATAGGAGAATTGAGCATCTCCGAAGTCAGGGACTTGTCTATGTAGAGTTCCAAGGTGTCATTGTCCCTGAGCAGTGTGACGCAGGAGACATCCTTGCGCACGAGATCAGCCTGCAGCGAGGAGAAGTCCTCGGGGACATAGTCGTCAAGTTTGAGAATGCGGTCGCCGGACTTGAAGCCCATTTCCCGGGCAAGTTCATTGGGGTAGATGGCGGTAGTCTCGTTGCTGATATATGCAGTGCCCCAATTGCCGCAGATGACGGCATAGGTAATGATTGCCAATATGAAATTGAACAGAACGCCGCCTGCCATGACAAAAAGTCGCTGCCATGCGGGATGCGAGCGAAATTCCCACGGCTGAGGCTCTTTCTTGAGCTGCTCCATATCCATGGATTCGTCCACCATGCCGGCTATCTTGCAATAGCCTCCAAGAGGCAGCCAACCTATACCGAATTCAGTCTCGCCGATGCGGAATTTAAGTAGGGTCTTACCTCCGATATCAAAGAATAGATAGAACTTTTCTACCCTTATCTTGAAGAGTTTAGCGAAAATAAAATGCCCAAATTCGTGGACAATGATGAGTATGGACAGGGCGAGAACGACCTGCAGAATCTTGAATAATACGGTCATACTGGAATTTGTGATTGAGCCTTGCGGATTGTCTCTTCATGCGTAGCAAAAATATCCGCAAGCGTAGGGTCTTCCACAAAAGCCGTACCCGCCATGCAATTGTTCACCATGTCAGTGATACCATAGAAACTTATTTTCCCCTCCAGATATGCCTGCACAGCCACCTCATTGGCGGCATTGAGAGCACAGGGAATGTTGCCGCCTTTGACAAAAGCCTCCTTGGCAAGAGCCAAATTGGGGAAACGCTCATAATCGGGAGCTTCGAAATGCAAGCCCGAGAGACTCGTGAAGTCCAGTTTCTTGACTCCGACATCGAGTCTTTGGGGAAATGCCAATGCGAGACTTATGGGTTCGCGCATATCGGGACTGCAGAGCTGAGCCATCACCGCACCGTCCTCAAACTCGACCATGGAATGGATGACCGACTCTGGATGCACGAGTACATTGACCTTGTCGGGAGCGACATCGAATAGATGGCATGCCTCGATAAGTTCAAAGCCCTTGTTCATCATGGTGGCGGAGTCTATGGTCACTTTCGAGCCCATGCTCCAGTTGGGATGCTTGAGTGCCTGGGCGGCCGTAGCTGAAGCTATATCCTCACGCTTCCATGTGCGAAAAGGGCCTCCGGATGCAGTAAGGTGAATCTGCCTGAGAGGATTGTCACCGGCACCGAGCAGACATTGGAATATCGCAGAATGTTCGCTATCCACGGGCAGTATGACACCGCCATGCTCTTTCATCACTTTTTTGACAAGAGTTCCCGCCGCGACAAGGGTCTCCTTATTAGCGAGAGCCACTATCTTACCTGCTTCAAGAGCTGCGAGCGTGGGGCGTAGACCGCTGAATCCCACCATGGAAGCCAATACGATATCTATATTGTCCCCCTTGACTATGTCGTCGAGAGTCTTAGCTCCGGTAAACACCTTGACATCCGTATCCGCAAGCAGAGAAGTCGCTCTATCATAAAGACTTTCGTCACAGATTACCGCCGTAGCGGCATCGAACTCCCGCGCCTGGGCGCAGAGAAGGTCCACATTGCGGTGGGCACTGACAAGTTCCACTTCAAAGAGATCACGATGTGCCCTTATGACATCCAAAGCCTGAGTGCCGATGGACCCCGTAGATCCGAGTATGGCTATCCTACGTTTGCGCATCAGAAAGAAATGTATTTGACCGGATTGACAGCCTCACCCTTGTACCAAAGTTCGAAATGAAGATGGTCTCCTGTAGTAAGGGAGCCCGTATTGCCTACCTGGGCTATGGGCGTTCCCGCAGAGACGCGGTTGCCTGTCTTCTTGAGGAGTTTGCTGTTATGCTTGTAGGTGGAGATGAGTTCACCCTCATGCTGTATGCTGATAGTGTAGCCGAACTCATCGCTCCAACCCGCGAATATGACAGTACCGTCAAGCACTGCTTTGATAACGGTGCCAGCGGGGGCTGTAATATCCACAGCAGGATGGGTCGCGATGTCATACCCATTGGAAATCACACCCTTAAGAGGCGTAAAAAAGTGCATCCCCTCGATGGGGAGATGTCTCTGCGCACCACCGGATACCCCGAATGCCTCTTCCTTGCGGACGCGCTCGCGCAGGAGCGAATCCTGAAGAAGGTATTTCTCATTTTCCCTTTCCAGATATGCGGTGCTGCCGCTGCGTATGATACTGTCAAGCTGGAGCGTCTGCTCGCCTGCAAGCACACGGGAGATATTCTCCGAATACATCTGCCAGCGAGTCATCGCGGTCTCCAGCGAGTCTATCTTGATGGCGTTGGTGATAGCCTGCCTGCGGAACGAAGCGTCGGGATAGCCCGGCACCGTATGACGCAAGGGAGTAAATACAATCAACGCGTAGACGCCGCCTATGAGCGAAAGCACACTTACACTTAACACGACCCAAAAACTCGCACGCGTGAACTTGAGCGAGTAAATCTTCTCATGTGTGGCGTGGTCTGTAAGTGTTATTCTATATTCTTTATTCTTGTTTTGTCTTCCCATTCTTTTGGAGTAAATTTGCGCGAATATGGACAGAATCATCGGAATAGACTACGGACGGGCACGCACGGGACTTGCCGTAAGTGATCCGTTGCAGATATTCGCTTCTGCCCTGGAGACATTGCCATCCACAAAGATAATAGATTATCTTCAAAAATATGCCTCGTCCGGGGAGAGGATAATACGCTTCGTAGTGGGTTACCCCTTTAATCTCAACGGCGCACCGGCACAGGTCGCCCCTGAAGTAGAGGCATTTGTCAAGAAGCTCAAAAAAGCCTTTCCTGACATCCCGGTCACACTTGAAGACGAGCGCTTCACTTCAGTCCTTGCACATAGGGCGATGATTGATGGGGGCATGAAAGCTTCACGGAGAAGGGACAAGAGCGAAGTGGACCGCATCAGCGCCGCCATCATACTCCAGAGCTGGCTGGACAGACAGAAATAAAAAGCTTCATTCCGCCGGAATCTTTGGAAAACAATTCCAAGCGATCAAACATTGATATAAAGATTATTGAAATGATAAAACCGATTTATCTCTATGGCTCGGAGGTGCTCCGCCAGAAAGCCGCCGAAGCCGATCTCAGCAAGACCGAAGAACTGCACGAGCTTGTACAGGACCTCAAAGACAGCCTCAAGGCAAGCGACGGATGCGGCCTCGCTGCACCGCAGATAGGCGTCTCTCTGCGCGTGGTAATAGTGGACGGAGATGAGGTTGCGGACGGATACCCTTACCTAAAGGGATTCAAACGCACGCTCATCAACCCCGTAATCCTCGAAGAGTCAGACAAGAAATGCGAATTTGACGAGGGTTGCCTCAGCGTACCTGGCATCTATGCTTCCGTCGTGAGGCCGGAATCCCTCACCGTGAAGTATTGGAATGAGGAACTGCAGGAGGTCACAGAAACTTTCGACAAGTTCGGAGCCCGTATGATACAGCATGAGCTCAGCCACCTCGACGGCATCCTGTTCACGGATCTCGTTCCACCCATTCGCCGCAAGATGATAGCGGGTAAACTCACCAACATTGCACGCGGCAAAATCGGCACGCATTACAAGTCCAAAATCAAATAATTATGAAAAAATTTCTCTACGGACTCGGGGCTGCAGCCGTATTGCTCTCAACCAATGCCTGTCTCGGACTCGGCGACTACCAGAGCGATGTGATGTACCCTGCCGTCTATTATGTCAATCAGTTCGCATACAACACTATAGGTGTGTACTATCTCTGGGCTGAGGACGCATTGGTACAGAACGAGATGAGAAACTGGAGGACCGACGACGACCCCGCGGCAAAGGTGCTCAAGCTCCGCTACAAGGACGAAAAGGGCAACGATATAGACCGCTGGACACAGATGACTGACAGCTACACTTCATTTGTAGGTGCAGTGGACGGCGTATCCAAGACCTACGGCTATGACTTTCTACTCTATGCCACTGACAATGACAAAGTTGTCGCCGTAGTGAGTTTTATCTACGAAGACAGCCCTGCCGCAAAGGTGGGACTCAAACGCGGAGATGCCATCACGAGCGTCAACGGCACGGAACTCACCAAAGAGAATTATGTCAAGATTGTCAACGAGAACATGCTCGCCGGAGACAGCTGCACATTGGGACTTATAGGAGGAGGCACCATTTCCATGAATGCAGTGGAGATGTACTGCAATCCCGTATTATTGGTCAAGACTTTCGACTGCGAAGGCAAGAAGGTGGGCTACCTGCATTTCACTTCGTTTACTCAGGAGTCATGTTCTGAACTCATTGCAGCATGTGACAAACTCAAGGCAGAAGGCATAAGCGAACTCATACTCGACCTGCGCTACAACGGAGGCGGATATGTATTTACTGAGGAGCTGCTCGCTTCAATGCTTGCTCCAGAGAGCGCAGTAAGTAGCAAAAGTCTCTTTATGACAGAGGTTTACAACTCCACTCTCACCAAGGAATGGACGGAAGAAGGAAAGAGTTATTTCTCCACTTCGTTCAAATACGAGGACAAGACTTACGACACTTCGCACAGCAATCTCGGCATCACCAAGCTTTACGCCATCATGTCTTCCGGTAGCGCATCTGCTTCGGAGGCATTGATTTGCGGACTCAAGCCCTATATGGACGTGACAATCGTGGGAGAGCAGAGCCACGGCAAGTTCTGCTCCGGCGTAATCCTCAAGGCTTCGGAGTGGTATGAAACCTACAAGGAGGTATTGACTCCTTCGGATTACAAATACGGAGTCAGCAAGACCGAAGACTGGGGCATATATGTGATGATAGGCCGCTATGCAGACAAGGACGGCAATACTCTAAGCATGCCTTCAGGACTCACTCCCGATATAGAGGTGAGCGACGAGCCTTCCGACGGATACCAGCTCGGCGACCCTCGCGAGACCATGCTCCGCAAGGCTCTCACCCTCGCGGGATATGATTTCTCCGATGTCCCCGCCACGAGCGCAATGTCCGGATTAAGTGTCAAGGTTGAGAAACCGCAGCGCCCCGGATTCGGAGTTTTCCTCCACGAGAATTTATAGTTTTTTTAATGAAAACCCCGGAGATTTTCTTCGGGGTTTTCATTTGCAGAGAGCCCTGCAATGGGGGATATAACTAAGCTGTTAATTAAGTGTTGATAACTTTTTGGCGAGAGGTCTTGATTTGACCGAAGAGATGAGATAACTTTGTCTTGTTGTCTCGGGCGCGGCAGAAGCTCTCCCGAGTATTTTTAGCACTACAAGGCAAGTGCGCTAAATACTAAAGTGTTGATTATCACTAAAATCTGAATATGCAATGGAAGTAAGGAAGACCAATGGTTCCTTCGAGGAATACGATGTTGAGAAACTTAAACGAGGCATTCGCGAAGCTTACAGATCCACTGGGCAAAAGTGCCCTGAAGAAGTAGTCGTCTCCATTACGGACAACCTTTATATCTATGACAAAATCTCAAGTCAGGAGATACGCCGCCAGGTGGTGGATTCTTTGATGTCCATCAATAAGAAAGCCGCACGCGAATACATCGAAACTTTCGACGCCGGCATGGATCTGCGCAAGAAACGCGACTTCATAAAGGACTACATCAAAGCTTCCAATGCGGCGACGGGCTCCAAGTTCGACGCCAACGCCAATGTCACCCGAAAGAACATAGTGACTCTCGGACAGGAACTCTACAAGGAGAACAACATCCGCCAGAACCGCTACATCATGCAGGACAAGATTAAGGCTATGTACGGACACGATCTTGCGGAACGCTATGTCAAAGACCTTGAGTCCCACGTCCTGTACAAGCATGACGAGAGCGGCACTCCCGGGTATCCTTACTGTGTGGCAATCACCATGTATCCGTTCCTTGTAAGTGGATTGCGCGAGCTGGGCGGAGTGTCCATAGCACCTACAGACCTGAAGTCTTTCTGCGGAGAGTTCATCAACCTCGTCTACTCCATCTCCTCTCAGTTTATGGGCGCGGTGGCTACTCCGGAATTCCTGATGTATCTCGACTATTTCATCCGCAAGGATTATGGTGACAACTACCTCACCAAGCTGGATACCGTAGTGGAGAACAACGCCAAACAGCGCACCCTGGTCAAGGTCATTGACAATTATTTCCAGCAGGTGGTGCACTCCATGAACATGCCTGCGGGCAATAGAGGCTATCAGACCGTATTCTGGAATATAAGCTATTTTGACGAGCCGTATTTTAAGGGCGTATTCGGGGATTTCCGCTTTCCTGACGGAACTGCTCCCAAATGGGAGACTCTCTCGTGGCTGCAGAAGCATTTTATGAACTGGTTCAACGAAGAGCGCAACCATTATCTGCTGACTTTCCCCGTAGAGACCATGGCACTGCTTACGGACGGAGGGGACAATTTCGCAGACAAGGAGTACGCAGATTTCACATCCGAGATGTGGGCGAAAGGACACAGTTTCTTCTGCTACCTTTCCAACAGCCCCGACAGTCTCGCCAGCTGCTGCCGCCTGCGCAATTCGCTCACAGACCTGGACGACAGCGAGCACAACCATACCACACATCAATACTCAATGGGCACGGCTTCAGTATCAACTGGTTCCAAGTCCGTGATGACCATCAACCTCAACCGCGTCATCCAGCTCGCCACACGCCGCTATTTCAAGGACAAGACAGGCGTGGACATCAATCCCTCCGAGCCGCTCGATGCCAGCCTCAAATATGACCGCCATGACCTCTATAGCTACATCTACGAGGATGTAAGGGAGATGACCGAGCGCGTGCACAAGTATCAGACTGCATTCAACGAGATTATCAAGGACTTCCTGAAGGCGGACATGCTGGATGTGTACAAGGCGGGATTCATTGATATGAAGAGACAGTATCTCACCATAGGAGTCAACGGCATGACAGATGCGGCCGAGTTCCTCGGGCTTGAGATTTCACCCAATGACGAGTACAAGGAGTTCGTCAACGGACTGCTCGAAACTATCAATGTGGCGAACCGCAAGGACAAGACCAAGGAGGCTATGTTCAACACTGAGTTCGTCCCCGGTGAGAACCTTTCAGGCAAGAACTACAAGTGGGACAAGAAAGACGGTTTCTTCGTCTCTCCCAAGCACAATATGTACAGCTCCTACTTCTACAATCCCGAGGACGACTCGCTGTCCATACTTGACAAGTTCAAGCTGCATGGAGACGAGTATGTGAAATATCTGGACGGAGGCTCCGCCCTGCACATGAACATCCAGGAGCACCTGAGCAAGGAGCAGTACAGGCAACTTCTCAACGTGGCGGCACATTACGGCACGAATTACTTCACTTTCAACTGTCGCAACACGGTCTGCAACGACTGCGGGTACATCAGCAAGGACACCCTTACGGTCTGTCCCAAGTGCGGAAGTCACAATCTCGATTACTTGACCCGTGTCATCGGTTACCTCAAGAGAGTGTCTTCGTTCAGCGAGATGCGACAGGAGGAAGCGTCGCACCGTTATTACACACAGGACAGGCTCCCCAAAGAATAACGGCATTGAAGGACAATTTCAAGTAGTTCCAAGATTATGATCAAATACATCCCCCACCTGACCTCGGTAGTCATAGAAGAAATCCCCGACATGCTTACACTCGCAGTGGAGATAAGCAATTGTCAGGGGTGCTGCGAGGGTTGCCACTCCCCCGTCTTACGCGAAGACATAGGAGAAGAACTCAACGCGGCAGCAGTGGACAGGATGTTTGATGACAATTTCGGAGTCAATTGCTTTCTCCTTCTTGGAGAGGGCAATGACCCCGATTCTTTGCTTCGAATAGCCGATTATATACGCTCGGCGCACGGCGTCAAAGTGGCTCTATACTCTGGCAGGGAAGATGTGGAGGAGGCCGTATGGAGAGCCTTCGACTATGTGAAGGTTGGTCCGTACATCCCGGAGAAAGGGCCTCTCAACTCCCCCACCACCAACCAGCGGCTCTACAAGGTGGAGCACCGCGACGGACAGTGGTCCAAAACCGATATCACAAGTCGCCTGCAGCACCGCGGCCTCGACCCGATTCTCAACGGTTCTTCTGAATAAAGCTATGTTGTACAAGAAAAGCCTCGACCCTTTCCGGATCGAGGCTTTATAAATTAAGGAAAACCGTTACCAGATGTGTACGCGCTCGCTTTCGGGACGGAACATCTTGTCGCCTTCCTTGATGCCGAACGCCTCAAAGAACTGAGGGAAGTTGCGCAGGGTCACATTGACGCGATTGTCACCAAGTGCATGAACATCAAGCTTATTGAGACGTGCACGCTCCTCATCGGTGATATTCTGCGCCCACACGTGAGCGTATCCGAGGAAGAAACGCTGATCTGCGGTAAGTCCATCGATAGGAGCGGGGGTATTGCCGCCGAGAGCATTGTGCAACGCAGTATAAGCGACGCTCACTCCACCGTGGTCTGCAATATTCTCACCAAGTTCAAGATGACCGTTGGCAAACACGCCGGGCAGAATCTCAGTCTTGTCGAACTGCTCTGCGAGCACCTCTGCCTTAGCCTTGAATGCGGCGTCATCCTCCTTGGTCCACCAGTCGGTCATATTGCCGTTCTTGTCAAACATACGACCCTGATCATCAAAACCATGAGTCATCTCGTGGCCGATAACGACACCGATTGCACCATAGTTCACGGCATCATCAGCATCGGGATTGAAGAAAGGCGGCTGCAGAATGGCTGCAGGGAAACAGATTTCGTTGGTAGTAGGGTTGTAGTAAGCGTTGACGGTCTGAGGAGTCATACCCCACTCGGTCTTGTCGGTCGGCTTGCCGAGCTTGCTGAGATTGTCAGCGATATACCATTTGCTCGCAGCTCTAAGATTCTCATAATAAGAAAGTTCGGGATCGATATTGAGCGAAGAATAATCCTTCCACTTGTCGGGATAACCGATTTTCACGGTAAATCCGGCAAGTTTCTCCTGCGCGTATACCTTTGTCTCCGCGCCCATCCATTCGAGAGCATCAATATGCTGCCCAAGGGAAACTCTCAGATTCTCAACAAGTTCCGAAACCCTCTGCTTACTGCTTTCAGGGAAATATTTCTCTACATACATCTTACCCACAGCTTCGCCGAGAATGCTGTTAGGCACTGCCATCGCCCTCTTCCAACGAGGCTTCTGCTCGGTCACACCGCTCATCTGATGCGAGAAGAACTCGAATGAAGCATCGTAAAATTCATCACTGAGAGCGCTGCAAGCACCTGAAATCAGCTGACCTGCAAGATAATACTTAAGGTCGGAGAGTTGAGCCTTTCCATAGTATGCGGCAAACGACTTGAAGAACGAAGGCTGCTGGACAATCACTTTGTCAAGCACGAGAGCAGAACCGGTAGAACCTTGTCCGAGAGCCTCGAAATAAGCCTTGAAATCGAAACCGGGAAAAGCGGCGCAAATCTGCTCGCCGCTCATAGGGTTGTAGATCTTGGTATAGTCGCGGTTCTCGACGCTTGTCCAAGAAAACTCCGCGAGTTTATCCTCAACTTTGAGCGCAGAAGCGGCTGCAGCAGCAGGATTCTCAATACCACAGAGAGTAAAAACCTTCTCCAGGAACTCCACATAGCCCTTCTTGAGATGAGCGTTGGAAGCATCGAGATAATAATCTCTATCTCCGATACCGAGACCGCCCTGCCCCATATAGAGGACCTGATTGTCACTGTCCATCAAGTCGGCATCCACGCCTGTTCCGAAGAAACCGTCCTCACCCACAAGGTGAAGTTCAGCAAGTTTCACTGTAAGCTGCTGCTTGTCCGTGACGGCAAGAAGCTCCTGCACATATTTGAGAAGCGGAGCTGCGCACTCTGCGTTAAGTCTCGTAGAATCAAGACCCTGCTTGTAGAGGTCCACAATTTTCTGATCCGTCGTGCCGGGCTTTGTCTTCATCGAAGACATGGAAGCGAAGAGGTCGTTGAGACGGGTGACATTATTTTCCCTGAGCACATCGAAAGTGCCATAGCGGGCATACTCGGCGCCGAGAGGATTGGCTTTCATCCAACCGCCGTTGGCGTAACGGTAGAAATCTTCACCTGGAGAGACCGAAGTATCGAGGTCCGCAATGTCGATAGCCGGCACTTTGGGCGCATTTTCAGCGCATGATGCCAGGCACATGATAGGCAATGCCATAAGCAAAAATTTGTTTTTCATATAAAATTATGATTGTTACTCGAAACAATAATTACACTACATTCACAAAGATAGCAAATCATCGGATTAGTTGTCCCAACGAGAAGCCAAAAACAAACCGGCTCCTCAGAGAGAGAAGCCGGTTGCATTATATAAAGGAGTCGAGTTTAGAAGATTTCCTCTTTGGGCTCGACAGTCCAGTTGTCGTTAGAAGCTGCGGGGGCTTCGTTGTCATATCGGGGACGCTCGTCTCTACGGGGTCCGCGGTTGAAACGACGCTCGCCACCATCTCTGCGGGGACCACGGTCATCGCGGCGATCAAATCCACCTCTACGCTCTCCGT
>CAZNDD010000007.1:0-14055 GCA_964571735.1 uncultured Muribaculaceae bacterium
AAGCTATCGGGTATTATGTTTGGACGCGGGTTCGAGTCCCGCCATCTCCACTTCCTATATTGGGGCTGCCGCCCCAAACCCTTGCGGCCTTTCCGGCTTTCCGTATTTGCTGCGCAAATACACGCCCCGGCCTGTGCGCTGATGCGCACTCGCTTTGCGAAAACAAAGACGCCCCACGGGCTCGCCCGGCAGGCGCTACGCTATGCGCTGATGCGCATCGGCTGCCGCCGAAAAAGGCCTTCGCATCAGCAGTATCGCTTCCGATATTGGGGCTGGAGTCCCAGTTTCGACTCGGGGCAATGACAAAAATCACTACCTTTGTAAAAATTACGGCTTTATGAAAAAAGGTACTATTACACTTCTGGTTGTGCTCGCCATCTGCGCAGTATGCATAGTCACTTGCCCGGACAAGCAAAAGCATCAGGACGCATTGATAACCCTGCTCAGGACCGCACCCGACAAAGTAATTGACGAGAGCGATGATGATTTGCTCTCAGTACTCAGTTCACTATTGAAGCCTGAACTGGCGAAATACACAATCGAGAACAACCTGCTGTACGAGAACAAGTTCCTTTATAGCCTCGGTAAACTGGAAAGCGATGGGGAGCTAAAAACAGTCTCATTCGGTATTCTCGGACATGTGTTTACCGGAGGCCTCAACGAGGACGCATTCTAAAAGATATTCACCGCACATCCCGGTATGTTGCGGTTTTTCTTTTGGGTACATAAGATACGCAAAAGGTCGTTTTTGTTTCCAAAATGTCGCAGGTGCACAGATTTTGCGGCAACACATCGCCGCTTATTTGAGAAAAGCTGTAACGGATAGATATTTCGCATAGGGAAATGGCGTTTCCCGCAAGAGGGGATCAATCGTACAAGGGAGTGCCGATTTTTGTACGGGACCGAAGAAAGAGGCCGCGACGTGCAACTGGAAGCCGATTCTTGTACGGGAACAAATAAAAGGGCAGCGTGTATTGTCCTAAAAAAGTTGACTTGCAAAACAAGCTAAAGATAGTCGCTGTGCAAGGCAGAGCAACTTTCCGCACATAGCGGCAGACAAAAAAAACGACAACAAAACAAATAAAGAACTGACTAAAACCTGAGACAATGGACAAACACATCGAAAGGCTCAAAGTACCGAGCTTTCTTATCGACTGCAATATGAGACTGCGCCCGGCGGCGTTTATGTCTATCGCACAAGAAATTGCCGGAAGAGGCGCAGAATCCTTGGGCATGGGATATGACGACCTCGCAGCACACGGACTTGCATGGATAGTATCCCGCATGCACATAGAATTTGTCAAACCGGCCGTCTGGGAAGAAGACGTCGAAATCCAGACTTGGCACAGAGGGATAGAGAGCCTCTTTTCAAGACGCGAATACCAGCTTCTTGATGCCCAAACCCGCGAAACGCTCGCCACCGCCACCTGTGCATGGCTGGTATTTGATACCAACAACAGGACGCTTTTCCGCACGGACAGATTCAGCGAACTTTTCAACACCGGGCCCCAATGCGAAGAATACGCAGTCCCCTGCTCCGCGCCGCGCCTGCGTATGCCTAAAGACATGGAAACAGAATTCGTACGCACACACAAGGTCAGATTCTCCGACCTCGACTTCAACCACCATGTCAACAACGCAGCCTATCTTACCTGGACTATGGACAGCCTACCGGACGAATATTGCCTACACTCATACCCCAAATCGTTGGATATCAACTTCATACTCGAAACAAGGCCCAACGAATCGGTAGACATCTACAGAAGCATAAAAACTTCTGAAAACGGCACGGAGATTTTCGTCGAAGGCAAAACCGGAGAGCAGACGCATTTCATCTGCAGACTAATCTACTAAAGCGAAACACCATCCTTTTACCACCAATACGCCAAATTGACCACATTTGTAGACCATTTGTCTCATCTACATTTGGCAAATTTGGACAGAAAGCATAATTTTGGCGTTCCAAAAACCAAATTATGGGCACAAGTACTATAAACCCGGCCTGTTATCTCGGTATGGTCCGTCACGGTTGCGCACGACTCCGTGCCAACAAGGAAGTCATCAATGATCTGAATGTCTTCCCCATTCCAGACGGAGATACCGGCGACAACATGTTCATGACCATCAATTCCGGCTGTCAGAATGCAGCCGTATCCGACCATCTCGGCGAGGTCGCCAAATCCATATCCTCAGGCATGCTACTCGGTGCGAGAGGCAATTCAGGAGTCATTCTTTCCCGCATATTCGCCGGCATAGGCAGAGGTTTGGAAGGAATCAAAGAAGCTGATTTAGACACATTTATCAGCGCGATGTCCAAAGGCGTCGAAGAATCCTACAAAGCCGTCTCAGTTCCCGTAGAAGGCACTATACTCACAGTATTCAGAGAAGGCGTAGAAAAGGCATCCGCCAAGAGCGTATCTTCTCTTGAAGAGTACTTGGGCAATATGATTCCTGAAATGGAGGCTTCGCTTGAGCGCACTCCCGAACTTCTGCCGACACTCAAGGAAGCGGGTGTAATAGACAGCGGAGGAGCAGGCATACTCGCCATAGTCAAAGGCATGGCGGAAGCCCTCGAAAGCGACGAAGATGTAATTCTTCCCGACAATCCAGCTCCGGAAGCCGCCCACGGACCCGTCAATCTCGACGCATTCAGCGAAAATAACGAACTCCAGTTCGGCTACTGCACGGAGTTCCTGCTGAGGCTTCAGACCTCGAAAGTCAATCTCGACACTTTCGATGCAAACGAGATAAAGGACTATCTTACCGAAGCGGGCGAATCGGTAGTCTGCTTCCGCGAAGGCTCGATCGTCAAAGTCCATGTCCACACCAAGACCCCAGGAGAAATCCTGAACCACTGCCAGAGATGGGGAGAGTTCCTCACTCTCAAAATCGAGAATATGGCTCTCCAGCACAATGAGAATGTCCGCAAGAAAACGGAATCCCACGAAGAGCCGGAATTCAAAATCAGGAAACGCTACGGAGTGGTAGCAGTGGCATCCGGAAACGGCATTGCCGATATGCTCAAGGAGGCCGGGGCAGACATCGTCATCGAAGGCGGCCAGACCATGAATCCCCCGACAGGAAGTTTCATCGAGGCATTCGAGCAGATTAATGCAGACTGCATATTCGTCTACCCTGACAATTCCAATATCATACTCACCGCCCTTCAAGCCGCAAGCCTCTACGAGAAAGCGAAAATCGTAGTGATTCCAAGCAAGAATGTAGGCGCGGGATATGTCGCAATAGCTTCGCTGGACAAGAGTGAGAAAGATGTGGACGCATTGATACAAAGTCAGAAACAAATCATAGACGAGACAGTCTGCGCAGTAGTGTCCAGGGCAAATCGCGACGCCCAGATGGACGGGGTGAAAGTCCAGGACGGTCACTACATCGGCATACTCGGAGGGGAAATTCTCACCGACAACCCCTCAGCGGACAACGCCCTTATCGACCTCTGCGAGAAGACAGACATACAGGACCACGACGTGGCGCTGCTGTTCTACGGACAGGATGTGAGCGAGGAACAGGCACAGAATATCTACGAGACCCTTTCCTCCAGATATCCAGACACAGAATTCATGCTGACCAACGGAGGCCAGCCGATATATGACTATATTTTGACACTATGCTAACTTATTTTATCGATTCGGATTGCGATTTCAATCTTGAGGACTGCGCCCGACTGGGTGCAAGACTCATCAGTATGCCTTACAGCGTGGACGGCAATACCATCTACCCTTACGAGGATTTCAAGACATACGATGTCAAGGCGTTCTACGACTCGCTCCGTGCAGGGACTCTCCCCACGACAAGCGCAGTTACCAAAGAGAAATATATAGAGTATTTCGAAAGCGAATTTGCCGCAGGCAACGATATTTTCTACCTGCATTTCTCCGAAGCCATGTCTATGACCTTCGGCAACATGCGTGCAGCGGTGAAGACGCTTCAGGAGAAATATCCCGAGCGTAAATTCTACGAGCTTGACACCAAAGGCATTACAATCGTAAGCTACCTCATCGGCAAGGACTTCTTCAAGCTCGTTGCAGAGGGCAAGACACCGGAAGAGTTGCTTGCATGGGGAGAAAAGGAAATCCCCCACTACGCCCAGTATTTCTTCGCGGACGACCTGAAGTTCTTCCGCCGTAGCGGCAGGGTCGGAGGACTCGCCGCCACGATGGGCGGCCTTATCGGACTCAGACCCATCATCTATATGAGTACAGAGGGTAAGATGGAGAGCATAGGTACAGAGAAAGGCCGAGCCAAAGCCGTAGCCAGACTGCTCAACGAAGTACAGGAGAAGGGGCTCGACATCAAGGAGCACGGCATAGTGGTAGGACACACCGACTCCCCCGCCGTCGCACAGGAAGTCGCTGACAAGCTCCGCGACATCTACGGCCCGGACCTCGACCTCGTAATCATCCCGACCAATCCGACCGCCGGTGCACACTGCGGCCCCAACGGAGTCGGCGTGGCATTTCATTCCAAGTGCAGATGATACGCATAGAACAGGTCAAAAGCGCAAAGCAGCGCAGGGAGTTTCTCAACTTCCCCATCAGGCTATATAAGGACAATCCCAACTTCGTTGCTCCCCTGTGGGTAGACGAGAAAAAAATCTTCAACAAGAACTATGTCTATCACGACACCTGCGATGACATTTTCTTCCTCGCATATAAGGACGGAAAGGTAGCAGGACGCATCGAAGGCATACTCCAGAAGGCAGCCAACGAGAAGAACGCCCAGAAGAGGGTCAGATTCATCCGTTTCGACTGCATAGACGATTTCGAAGTGGCAAAGGCGCTTTTCGAAGCAGTCGAGAACTGGGCGAAAGAGATAGGCATGGAGGAAGTCTGCGGGCCTCTCGGATACTCCGATCTGGAGAGAGAGGGTCTGCTGATAGAGGGATTCGACGAATTGTCCACATTTGAAGAGTGGTACAACGCACCTTATTATCAAGACTTTATCGAAAGGCTCGGATATAGCAAGGAAGTAGACTGGAACGAAAGCCAGCTCCGCCTCCCTGCCGACACCTCATGCATAGAAGAGCTTGGCAAGCTGTCGGATTTCATACTCAAGAGATACAAGCTGCATCTCGGAGAAGCCCGCAATACAAATGACTTCATCCGCCGTTATCTCGACGGGATATTCGAAGTTCTGGACCGTTCATACGAGGGCATCTACGGCACGGTGCCGTTCTCTGACGGCATGAAAAAGCTGATGGTGGACAATTTCAAGATGATCATCAACCCCAAGCGTGCCGCCGTGATATTGGACGAGAACGAAAAGGTCATTGCATTCGCAGTCAGTTTCTCTTCCCTCGCAAAGGCAATTCAGAGCCGTCAGGGCCACATCACTCCAGTCTCTGCAGTGAAACTCCTGAGGGCATTGCGCAAACCGTCCGTAGTGGATTTATGCCTCGTAGGAGTCGAACCTGAATGGCTCAACCGAGGGGTCAGCACGGTATTCGTCTACAATATGATGACAATGCTACGCGACCAAGGGATCGAGTATTTCGAGACCAACCTCAACCTCGAAGACAACTATGTAATCCAGAACATGTGGAAGCGCTTCGACAGACGCATACACAAGCGTCGCCGCGCATATATGAAGAATTTACACTAAATTCGCATGCAGGATTGGAAGAAGCCAGCCCGAGAGACAAAGCCGGGCAGTTTTCCCAAAAGTTCCAACAAAAAATGACCAAGATAATAGTTGACTGCTTCGGAGGCGACCATAGCCCTGAAGCCAATATAGACGGAGCGATTGCTGCCCTCGGAAAGTTCTCGGACCTGAGCATAATACTCTCAGGGGATGAATCCGTCATCCGCTCAAAGCTTGAAGGCAGGAAATACCCTGCAGACAGAGTCGAGTTCCTGAACGCATCGCAGGTGATAGAAGTCAGCGACAAGCCCACCGATGCCATCAGACTCAAACGCGACTCATCTATGATGAAAGCCATTATCGCCCTGCGCGATGACGAGAGCATATCCGGGCTCGTAAGCACAGGCTCCACCGGGGCACTTGTAAGCGGCTCGCTCGTAAGGCTCGGCAGGCTTGAGGGCATCATACGCCCCGCATTCTGTCCCCTACTCCCCACCATGAACGGAGGGATAGTGGGAGTATGCGACAGCGGTGCAAATGTCGAAGTCAAAGCCGACGAACTCAGACAGTTTGCCATCATGGGCTCGCTCTACATGCAGAATGTCTACGGCATAGAAAAGCCCCGCGTGGCACTGCTCAATGTGGGCGTGGAAGCCGGCAAGGGCGACACCCTGCGCAAAGAGGCATACGACCTTCTGAGCAATATGCCCGAGATCAATTTCGTGGGCAACATGGAGAGCCGCGACCTGCTCTCCGGAAAGTATGACCTCGTGGTCTGCGACGGATTTTCCGGCAACGTGCTTGTCAAATCCACGGAGGGAGCAGCCCTCGAGCTTCTCAAGAAACTCAAGAAAGACATATTCTCCCGCACAATCTACAAGATAGGCGCCCTGTTGATGAAGCGTATGTTCGCGGAAGAGAAGGAGTTCATGAACTACCAGAACTACGGCGGGAGCGTGCTTCTCGGCACTTCCAAGGTAGTGGTCAAAGGCCACGGCAGCAGCAATGCGACAGCTGTAGAGAAGTGCATAGAGCAGGCTTACAAATTCCACACGGCTTCGCTCGGTGCGCAAATTGAGGAACAGTTAAGAAACTATCCCGCATAACAGATTTAAAGAAATTATCCCAAATACGACATTAATATGGAAACAATGTTTGAAGCAGTGAGGGAAATCCTCGCCAAGCAGTTGAGAATCGCAGACCCTGCCAAAATAACCAGCGAGTCACTGATTCAGAAAGACCTCGGCGCAGATTCTCTCGACATTCTCCAGCTTCTGATGAAAATCGAGGACGACTACGGCATCGTGATTCCCGATGAGAAACTCGCATCGTTCCAGACAGTGGGCGACGTGGTCTCGTACCTTGATGCGCAAAGACAACAATAGCATCCGGAAGTCGTTTGAGATTGTTTTCCAAACAACTTCTTGCTAACTTTGTTCTCGTCTTGGACAGATTGTCCGGGACGGGATTTTTTCAATGACAAAGCTATGAATATCGCAATAGTCGGCGCCAGCGGCGCAGTCGGGCAGGAGTTGCTTAAGATACTTGAATGCAGCGACTTCCCCATAGACAATCTCTCGCTTTTCGCTTCTTCGAGAAGTGCCGGTAAATCGTACTCTTTCAGAGGCGAAGACATCGTTATCCGCGAGTTGAAACACGATGATGCGTTCAAGGGCATTGACATCGCGTTCGTCTCTGCAGGCGCGGGCACTTCCAAGGAATACGCTGAAGATATCACCCGCTACGGATGCGTGATGATAGACAATTCCAGCGCGTTCAGAATGGATGAAGACGTACCTCTGGTTGTCCCCGAGGTCAATCCCGAAGATGCGCTCACGAGGCCACGCGGCATCATAGCAAATCCCAACTGCACCACCATACAGATGGTTGTGGCACTCAAGGCAATAGAGAAGCTGAGCCACATACGCAGGGTGCATGTCTCCACCTATCAGGCGGCAAGCGGCGCAGGTGCACAGGCGATGCAGGAACTTCTGGACCAGAGCCGGGACTATCTCGACGGCAAGGAAGTGAAGCACGAGAGATTCCCCTACCAGCTTGCATTCAATCTGATTCCACAGGTAGACGTGTTCACTGACAACGGCTACACCAAGGAGGAGATGAAGATGCATAACGAGACCCGCAAGATAATGCACAGCGATGTGAAGGTCAGCGCAACCTGCGTGAGAGTCCCCGCATTGAGGTCACATTCGGAGAGCCTCTGGGTGGAAACGGAAAAACCGATCAGCACAGTACAGGCAAGGGAGGCATTCGCCGCTGCTCCGGGAGTCGTACTTCTCGATGAGCCCGAAACACGCACCTACCCCATGCCACTCAATCTCGCAGGCACAGACCCCGTCTATGTAGGCAGAATCCGTAAGGACATCACGGATGACAACTCACTGACGTTCTGGCTCGTAGGCGACCAGATACGCAAAGGCGCAGCCCTCAACGCCGTGCAGATAGCACAGTACCTCATTGAGTCCGGAAGCATTGGCTAAGCCTTTGTCACACATAGGTAAAAGAGCGATATCATTAAAAAACGGTGACTAAATGATTCGCCCCCACGCCAAACTGTCCTATCGTAACCGACTCATATACACATATAAAAATAAGGACTGACTATATCACTTATTAGTCAGTCCTTTTATATAATCGAACGAGTTTGTTATGCTGGAGAGAACATAAACTCAAACATCTTCTAATATTTGAAACTGCTTCCGCCCACAAACTCACGAAGCAGTGATGTAGGAGGTATCTGAGTGTCGGAAATTGCTATGAAGTAGTGGATGAACTTCAGCAGTCGGTGAGCCTCGGCGTACTCCGGCGTATTCTTGGAGACCGCGCGGAGTATGGTATCCGCGTGATTGCGCAGAACCGCAAGCTCCACCAGATAGGACGAATTGAACATCACATCAGCATTCTCCTGATAAGGATATATCCATTTCTCCTCCGCATCAAGCACGCTGGGCCACTGGCGAATGGTCTCGCTGGCTGAAAATGCTCCCATATTGTAATCACGCACTATCCTGCGGAGCAGCCGGTTGTCGCTCGTGGGGATGCAGTTGTGATTATCAAGGCTGATGCTTGTAAGTGTAGATATGAAGATTCTGAACTTGAGATTGTCATCCACCTTGTCGCTGAGGGCGGGATTGAGAGCGTGTATACCTTCGACGAGCAGGACCGTCCCCTCTCTCATCTTGAGTTTCTTGCCCTTATATTCGCGCATACCCGTAGTGAAGTTATACTCAGGGACTTCCACTTCTTTACCATCAAGGAGAGCAAGCATATCTCGCTGAAGCAAATCATGGTCTACGGTATCGAAATTGTCGAAGTCGTATTGTCCGTCAGGAAGTTTGGGAGTATCAAGCCTATTCACGAAATAATCGTCAGTAGAGAATGATATGGGTTGCAGTCCGCAGGCTTTGAGCTGTACGGAAAGACGCTTGCAGAAAGTGGTCTTACCCGAACTGCTGGGGCCGGTGATAAGCACGAGGCGTACGCCTGACTCGTTATAACGGGACTCAATCTCTTCGGCTATCTTGACTATCTTCTTTTCCTGCAGGGCCTCCGCAACCTGAATAAGCTCCGAGCCACCACCAGCAAGTATCTTGTGATTCACATCGCCGACATTGCCGAGCTTGGTGATGATGCTCCATTTAAGGTTCTCGGAGAATATGTCATAGGTCTTGGGCTGGGGGATGTAAGGCACGAGTTGGGAAGGGTCATGACGGGAAGGTACCCTTATGAGCAGTCCGTCATAGCATTTCTGTATGTCCCAGACTTTAAGATATCCCGCTGAAGGAAGCAGCCTACCATAATAATAGTCAGGCGAATCCCCGAGCAGATAATAGTCCGTGTAAACCTCCGGACTGGTCTCAAGCAGCCTGACTTTGTCTATGTATCCGAGCTGACGGAAAAGTTTTATGGCCTCGCTGATTTGTACTTCCCTGCGGTGGAATGCGGTATCGTCCGCCACGATTTCCCACATACGGGCCTTAATCCTGTCGACATCCTCCTCGGTGAGATCCGTGTCGTCCTTCTTCTTGAGGTTGCAGTAGAAGCCTCCAGAAAGCGGGTGCTCCACATAAACTCTGCAGCTTGGGAAAACCTCATGGGCGGACTTACACAAAAGGAAGAAGAGGGAGCGCTGATATACCCTCATTCCGCTGGGATCTGTAGCATCTATAAACTCGACATCCCTATTGTTATATACCTTAAATTTAAGGCCTTGCGAAACATTATTGACCTTTGCGGAGATAATGGGATAAGGCTGGGGGAAATCAAATGAGGGTAGCATCTCAAGGAGAGTCGTTCCCTCTGCAAATTCTTTGTAGGATTGGGTGTTCTTACAATAGATCCGGACCATAGGTGCAATTTTGAAAGCGCAAAAATACGGATTTTATCGCTAACTTTGCCCTCGATATGCACAAAAAGATTTCTTTTCTCGCAATATTCGCAATATTGCTTCCTCTTGCAGCAGGCTGCGGAGAAGGTACCACAAGCACAAAAGAAGACCCCATACCTCCTATAGGCTTCAGAGCCAGCGACTTCGAACACGACTCGACAAATGTAAGGAGAGGAGAGACTTTCCCAGGACTGATGACCCGACTCGGCATGTCCCGCGCGGATGCCAGCCTGATGACTTCCCGGCTCGACACCATATTCAACCCCCGCAGGATGAGAGCGGGTGCCAGAGTAGACAGCTATTACAGCTCCGACTCACTGCGCACCCTCCGATATGTAGTCTATAGCCACAACAAGGTAGAGAAGACCGTGTTCCAATGCAGTGACTCCCTCTACCTGTGGAATTACAGCCGTCCCACGGAGCGCAACGAGAAGTATCTCGACGTGACTATCAAAAACTCCCTGTGGGTAGACTTGAAGGATGCCGGAGCGTCTGAATCCATGACAGCATCGTTGGTAGACCAGCTTTCTGACATCTACGCATGGACGGTAAACTTCTTCACTCTTCGTGAGGGAGATAGATTCCAAATAGTGTTCCCTGAAGTGAGCAGCGAAGGAGAGTTTCTGTATACCGGAGACATCAGTTGCGCACGATATAGCCGAGCAAACGAGGAAATCTACGCCATACGCTTCGACCATGACGGCCTGAGTGACAAATATTACGATGCTGACGGCAAGAACCTGCGCAAGGCATTCCTAAAAGCGCCTCTGAGCTACAAGAGAGTCAGCAGCAAGTTCACATACAACCGCAAGCACCCCATTACGGGCAAAGTTCGCCCCCACACCGGAGTGGACTATGCCGCACCCATGGGAACTCCCGTACATGCGCTCGGTGACGGCACGGTAATTTCGGCTGGCTGGACCACGACAGGAGGCGGTAACGTCATCAAAATCAGGCACAACAGCACCTACACAACGGGATACCTACACCTCCAGGGCTTTGCCAAAGGCATCAAGAAAGGAGCCAAGGTATCACAGGGACAGACTATCGGCTATGTCGGCTCAACGGGCTCAAGCACCGGTCCCCATCTGGATTTCAGAGTATGGAAAAATGGTACGCCCATCGATCCGCTCAAGATGCAATCCCCTGCCGCAGACCCGCTCCCGAGCAAATACAAGCCGGAGCTGGATTCGCTCTACAACCATTACAAACTCGTAATGGAGTAAAGATTGTCAGGGACAAGCCCGAACTCATCGGGCTTTTTCAAATTGAATCGCTAAATACTTAAGAAAAAAGGCGGGACAGTAAGCCGGTTTCTGTCCTAATCCGTCATTTATCTACGCAACCTACCCCCTGACATCGGACGGGCAGTCCTCATCTGTCAGTATATTTGGTTTTGCAAGTCGCAGTGGCGTACCTATGATACATCGCTGCACCACATCGTGAGCTCTTACCTCGCGTTTTCACCATTTCCGATGCAAGCACCGGTTGTTGTTTTCTGTTACGCCGGGCGCGAAGTTACCCCCGCCTGCGCTTTCCGCAGTGCAATGCCCTGTCTTGTCCGGACTTTCCTCAGCCGACAGCAAACTGCCGACCGCGACGGAACATCCCGCCTTATGTCAAAGAACGGACACCTCAACGGCATCCGCGATGCAAAATTAACTCCGTATCCTCAAAAATGCAAACGATTCATTAACTTTGTCCCATCGGACGCGATTGATTGGATTTGCGCGGATTGCGGATTTAAAAACCTGAGCATAGGAGAACGGCAGTTGCCGGATGGCTCACCAGCCGTGCAAATACACAAGTTCCATAGCCATATCCGCGTCCCAAAGTGCATTTATATGAGACTCAAATACTTTATCATACCGCTGCTGCTTTTGAGCGTATGTCCTTTGGCCCAGGCAAAGGTCAAGCGTTACAATGTCAAGGTCGTGGCAGAATACAAGCATGATGACAAAGCATATACCCAGGGGTTATTCTTTTACGACGGCTCGCTTTACGAATCCACGGGGCTTCACGGCAGTTCAAGCCTGAGGCGGGTGGAGCTTGAAAGTGGCAAGGTGCTCGAAAGCCGCAAGCTTGCACGCAAGTATTTCGGGGAAGGCTCGGTCGCGCTCGACGGGAAGATTTATCTGCTTACCTGGCAGAACAACGTGGCGTTCATCTACGACGCCGACTCTCTGCGCTACGAGAAAGCATATTCGTATCCCCGTGACGGATGGGGACTTACCACTGACGGCAAGCAACTTATCGCGTCTGACGGCAGTTCCTCCATTTATTTCCTGAGTCCGGAATTCCAACTCTCGAAAACGCTGAAAGTCACACTTGACGGACGGCCGCTGAGACTTCTCAACGAACTCGAATGGATTGACGGCAAGATCTGGGCAAATGTCTACACTACTGACATGATAGTGGTTATCAACCCCTCCGACGGCAAGGTGGAAAGCATTATCGACTGCACGGGGCTGCTCCCCGACTCGCTTCGAAGCCAAGATACTGACGTGCTCAACGGCATAGCCGTAAACGAAGACGGACGCATATTCATCACCGGCAAAAACTGGCCCCGCCTCTACGAAATCACTCTCACCGAAGCCCGCTGAGATCTATTTCTGAAGTAACCCTTTGGCTGGCCTTTGCATTGTACAGAAAATAGGATTCCGCTGCACGGCAAGCTCTCGAAATGAACTTCCGTACAGAAAAAGGCTCTCCACTGCACAGGATAGCCGGAAAAGAGTTTCGGTACAAAATGAAGGCTACCTCTGTACCGAACGATACCAAAATAGCGTTTCGTACAGAAAAAGGCTCTCCACTGTACAGCAATCTCTCGAAATGGACTTCCGTACAGAAAAAGGGCAGTCCTTGTACGGGACGCCCTTAAAGACTTGTTTCGCGCGGGGACTAAGGTCAGGCCTTCTGCTCGGGACGCATTTTGGCGTATTTGAGCAGGAGAGTCTTGTGACCGTATTCGTCGAATTCGACTTCCGCCTTGAGTTCGGGCATCACGCCGCTAATGGAGACGATTTTGCCGGGGCCGAAGCGGTTGTGCTCAATCCTTTCACCCTCATAGAGTTCGCTCATATGCACAGGCACGAAGTCCGTATAACGCTCTTCCATAGGAGTTGATGCCGGCTTGCGGACAGGAGCCGGACCGGACAAAGAACTACCGGAAGCCCCGGACGGACGACCCTGATTCGGACTGGAACTTCCACCGAAACGGGAAGCCCCGGACGAAACGCCGAAAGTCCCCTGCCGTGAAGCAGAACCCGACAGACGGGAAGCCCCGGAACTTGAAGTTGCACCCGAGCTCGGCAAACGGGACGAGCCTGACGCCCCGTCAGCACCGCTGCGCGAAGGGTTGCGGAAATAAGTCACTGATGAAGATTTCCCGTAAGAGGAACCTGCAGGACGAGGGCTATAAGGCTTAGATGAGCCCATACGCCCGAAGGCACCGGAGCCCGATCTCCCGAAACCTCCATCCGAGCCGGATCTTCCGAATCTGCCGTCTGCACCGGTTCCCCCGAAGCCCGTATCCGAGCCAAAACGCCCGAAACCACTTTCAGCGCCGAACCTTCCAAAGCCCCCTGCAGAGCCAAATCCACCGAATCCGAAATCTTCTTCATCCGCCAGAGGTTTCTCCAGATATTGCGGATCTATTTCCCTTACAAAGCGGGAGATAGGATTCTGTTCATGCTTGCCGTTACGCATTCTGTCGTAGCAATGCGACAGCACCACAGACTTCCCCGCACGGGTCAGAGCCACATAGAAAAGACGCCTTTCTTCCTCTATGTCCTTGGGACCTGCGAAATCCCCTCCCGCAGGGAAAAGATTCTCCTCGAGACCCACCACGAACACATAAGGGAACTCCAGACCCTTGGCGGAATGCACGGTCATAAGAGCTACCTTGTTATTGCCATCCTCTTCATCGTCAGAGACATCGACATTCGAAAGCAGAGACACATTCTCAAGATAATCTCCCAAAGTCACGAGTGGCGCGACATCTCCGTTTTCCTCGGCCTCCTGATTAAGTTCATCAATATAGGACGCCACGG
>CAZNDD010000007.1:14155-37694 GCA_964571735.1 uncultured Muribaculaceae bacterium
CCCGCCTTGAAAAGGCTCGTTCCCCAAGCAGAAGCAGCCTGCGCAAGAGCAGTCAGACTCGTCTCGCCTATTCCCCTTGCAGGCTTGTTGACCACTCGACGGAAACTCTCGTCATCCTGAGGATTGACAGCCAGTTTAAAATAAGCAAGTAAATCCTTAACCGCTTTACCCTCAAAAAAAGAATTACCTGAATAACACCGGCATGGAATATTACGACGCCTTAAGCACTCTTCTAAGACTCTGAACTGAGAATTTGTCCTATATAACAGAGCAAAATCACAGTAGCGAGCATGCTCACTGCGCATCTTATCCACAATATGTTGTGCCACTTGTGCAGCTTCTTCTCTATCCGTCACCGAATCTATCACCTCTATCTTCTCGCCCTCGTCGCCCATAGAGTAGCACTTCTTGTCGATGCGCCCCTCATTGTGGGCAATCACGCTGTTCGCAGCATTGACAATAGTCTGAGTCGAGCGGTAATTACGCTCAAGGCGAAACACCTTGCAGTCGGGATAATCTTTCTTAAAGGAGAGGATATTCTCGATTTTGGCCCCGCGGAAAGCATAAATGGACTGCGAATCATCGCCCACCACGCAGATATTGCGGTTAATCGAAGCCAAACGGCGCAGAATCACATACTGGGAGAAGTTCGTATCCTGATACTCATCCACCATTATATGCGAAAAGCGCTCTGCAAGCGCACGACAAGCCTCCTGATTGTCTCTCAGAAGAAGGTTCATATTGACGAGAATATCGTCAAAATCCATCACCCCACTGCCCTTGAGCTTGAGCTGATAGAGCTTGTAGACTTCATGGAAACGAGCCCGTCTGGAGCGCACGTCAGCCTGCACAAGTTCTTGGTTCATCGCATATTTTTCCCAAGTAACAAGATTGTTTTTCGCATTGGAAATACGGGACAATATATCCTTGGGTTTATAATTCTTATCCTCTGATAGATGCAGTTCCTTGAGACACACCTTGATTGCGGACTGAGAGTCAGAAGAGTCATAGATAGTAAAGTTCTGAGGGTAGCCGAGGAACTCGCAATACTCGCGAAGAAAACGCACGAAGACGGAGTGAAATGTCCCCATCACCACCTTGCGGGCTTTCACTGGGCCTACCATTAAAGCAATACGCTCCTTCATTTCGGAAGCCGCTTTCTTGGTGAATGTCAGAGCCAGAATCTTGGATGGTTCCACCCCGCCGGCAAGCAGGTAAGACACTCTGCTCGTCAGCACACGGGTCTTGCCTGAACCCGCCCCTGCGATAATCATCACCGGACCATTAGTAGCCTGGACCGCAGCACGCTGCTCCTCGTTGAGGGAATCAAGTATGTTGTCTGTAGAGTTTTCCATAAAGAGAGTGTTTCAACAAAAACTGAAAGAGCGCGAAATTAACAAATCGCTCCCGCATCGTCAAATTTTTCTTACAGGACTTCCCAAACTTTTCGCAAGACTTTTCGACAAATCACGAAACATCCGCAATCAAGATGACATTGGCTGACAAGTTCCTGAGCGAAAACGAAGCGCATGGACAAATGAGCAAACACGGCAATTTTTCCCGTCCGTATAATGATTATTTTTAGTATCTTCGTGGCGCGAAAAATTATTCAAACAAATATCTACAATGTCCGAAACAATCGTTTTGAAAAAGGGTCTCAATCTGCCCATTACCGGCAGTGCTGAGAAGAGACTGAGCAAGACGGTGCTTGGCGACGCTATCGCGGTGATGCCCGATGATTTCAAGGGTCTGCTTCCCAGACTTTTGGTCAAAGAGGGAGACCGTGTTCTCGCCGGTTCTGCCGTCCTCTCAGACAAGAAGAATCCCGATGTTTTAGTGACTTCCCCCGTAAGCGGTGTCGTAGAGAAGGTTGTACGCGGTGACAAGCGCAAGCTGCTTGCCGTGGTGATAACCCCCGACACAGATCAGCAGTGGGCATCTTTCGATGTGAAAGATCCGTCAGCCATGTCTGACAGCGAAGTCAAGAACACACTGCTTTCCAGCGGTCTGTGGCTCTTCCTCAAACAGCGTCCTTACGGCGTCATAGCCAACCCGGAGCTTACCCCCAAGGGGATTTTCGTTTCAGCATTCAACTCCACTCCCGGAGCCGCTGATCTGGATTTCGCTCTCGCAGATGAAGTCAAATTCATCCAGAAAGGTATCGACGCACTCAGCCGCATCGCACCCGTACATGTCAGCTTCAACGCTGAGACAGTGGCAAATTCACCTCTGAACAGACTCGAAGGCGTGCAGAAGCATTACTTCAAGGGCCGTTGCCCTGCAGGTAATGTGGGCGTGCAGATCAGCCACATCTCCCCCATCAAGAAGGACGAGACAGTCTGGACCATCACCCTCGCGGGACTCGCTGCCATCGGCAAGCTCTTCAGCAACGGCAAGGTAGACATGCGCAGACTGGTCGCAGTCAGCGGTCCTATGGCTATCGAACCCGCATATGTCAGCACCCTTCCTGGCACTGCCATGAGCGCGTTCAAGCCTTTCTACGGAGGTAATGCAGAAGGACTTCGTATCGTCAGCGGAGATGTTCTTACAGGACGCAACGCAGGTGAAGACGGATTCCTCGGCTTCGCAGACGACACCGTCACCCTCATCAAAGAGGGCACCGAGAAAGAGCTTCTCGGCTGGGTCAGACCCCTCCGACTCAACCAGTACAGTACGGACCACTGCTACTTCAGCTGGCTCTTCCCCTCGAAGCGCTACGACATGGACACCAACATCCATGGTGGCCCCCGTGCATTCGTTATGAGTGACTCTTACTACTCCAAGGTACTTCCTATGGACATCTACCCTCTCTACCTCATCAAAGCTTGCCTCGCAGGCAACATCGAGGGCATGGAGAAATACGGCATCTACGAGGTTCTCCCCGAGGATTTCGCCGCATGCGAATTTGTAGACCCGTCCAAGAACAATATTCAGGACATTATCGCTAAGGGTATTGACCTGATGCTCAAAGAAATGGCATAAGGATATGAACAAGATTTTCGAAAAAGGCGGCAAATTATATTGGCTGCACTCTACGGTCGATGCTTTCGAGACTTTCCTCCACGTGCCGGGGACAGTCGCCAAGAAAGGCGCTCATATCCGCGACGCCGTGGACATCAAGCGCATCATGATCATCGCTGTGATAGCCGCCGTGCCCGCAGCCCTCTTCGGCATGTGGAACGTCGGTTACCAGCACGCACTCGCCACAGGCATTCACTTCAACGTGCTTCAGGCCTGGTGGTTCGGTTTCCTCAAGGTTCTCCCCCTCTACCTCGTCTCCTATATAGTAGGTCTCGCGATTGAATTCGCATCCGCACAGATTCGCGGAGAGGAAGTCAATGAGGGTTACCTCGTTAGCGGATTCTTCATCCCGCTCATCGTCCCCGTCAATGTCCCCCTCTGGATGCTCGCAATCGCAGTCGCCTTTGCAGTCATCTTTGGCAAGGAGGTCTTCGGCGGCACAGGTATGAACATCTGGAACCCCGCGCTCCTCACACGCGCATTCCTCTTCTTCTCCTACCCCAGCCAGATGTCAGGCTCCGACTGCTGGATCAATTCCGGCAAGCAGGTCGTTGACTCATTCTCAGGTGCTACCCCTCTTGAGATTATGGCTGACGGTGGATTCGACGCAATCAGCAATGCTTCCCTGCAGTACGGCACTTCATTCTGGACCATGTTCTGGGGTGGAATTCCCGGCTCGGTCGGTGAGACTTCAGTCATCGCCATCCTGCTCGGTGCAGCCATCCTGCTCTGGACTCGCGTTGCAAGCTGGAAGGTAATGCTCAGCTCAGTGCTCGGCGCTCTCTTCGTAGGCGGCATCGCAAACCTCACAGGTGCTTCAGACATCCCCTGCTACTATCACCTCGTGCTCGGTGGATTCGCATTCGGTACAGTCTTCATGGCTACCGACCCTGTCACTTCCGCCCAGACCGAAGCCGGTAAATGGATTTACGGTTTCTTCATCGGTGCAATCTGCATCGTAATCCGTCTCTTCAACCCCGGTTATGCAGAGGGCATGATGCTCGCAATCCTGCTCGGCAACACCTTCGCCCCGCTCTTTGACTACTGCGTGACGACGATTCACACCAACAGAAGAAACAGAATCGCAAAAGCCTAATAAGGAGGACAACTTATGAATACAAATAGCAACACTTATACAGTTATCTACACTACGGTAGTCTGTGTGCTTGTCGCAGCGATTCTCGCTTTCGTCTCACAAACCCTCAAGCCCAAGCAGGACGACAACATCAAGGCTGAGACCGTAGGTCAGATTCTCTCCGCTGCGAACTTCGAGTTCAATGCTTCTTCCAACGATGCAATTCTCAAATTCTACAAGGAGAACATCAAGGAATCTGTGCTTATCGACGCACAGGGCAATGTCGCCGGCACACTTGACGCTGCCACGGCAGAGGTCTACGGCACTTCGGAGCTCAAGGCACAGAACTACAAGATCGAGGACGGCAGCTACACCATCCCCGCATACGAGTTCAAGAACGGTGTCACAGTACTCGCTCTCTACGGAGCTGGCCTCTGGGGACCCGTCTGGGGCTACATCGCAGTAGACGAGAGCGGAACCAAAATCGTCAGCGCCAGCTTCGACCACGCAAGTGAGACTCCCGGACTCGGCGGCAAAATCAAGGACGATCCCAAGTTCAGCGAACAGTTCAACGGCAAGGTCTTCGACTTCAACGATCCCAAAGAGACATTCAGCATAGTCAAAGGCGGTGCACCCGAAGGCAAGCAGAACGCTATCGACGCCATCTCAGGTGCTACCCTTACCAGCAAGGGTGTCAGTGCGGCCATCAACAACTGGGTCGACGCCTACAAAAACTATCTTCTCAAAAAGGGTACGGAGGAATAAATCATGGCACAGAAACTTAAAGAAACATTTCTCAGCCCCATACTCAAGGGCAACCCGATTACCGTTCTGATTCTCGGTATCTGTTCTTCACTTGCAGTTACCGTAGAGCTCAAAGGAGCTTGCGTCATGGGACTTTCCGTGGCGATTGTCACGGCATTCTCCAGCCTTCTCTGCTCGTTGATTCGCAAGACGATTCCCAATCGCGTGCGTATCATCATCCAGCTCGTAGTCGTGGCTCTCATGGTTATCCTCGTGGACCAGTTCCTCAAGGCATACGCCTACTCCATTGACAAGCAGCTGTCGGTCTACATCGGACTTATCATCACCAACTGTATCGTCATGGGCCGCATCGAGGCATATGCTCTCGGCAACAAGCCCTGGCCTTCATTCGTGGACGGACTTGCCAACGGTATCGGTTACGCTATGATACTTATCATCATAGCCTTCTTCCGCGAACTTTTCGGAAGCGGTACGCTCTTCGGCATCCCCGTGCTTTCAAAGCTCGGCTATGTCAACAACGGTCTTATGATTCTCCCTCCTATGGCGCTTATCCTCATCGGATGCATCATCTGGGTGCACAGAAGTCTTGACAAGAGCCTTCAGGAAGAGAACTAACACATCCCAATTGTAAAGTATTATGGAATATTTAAGCTTATTCGTAAAGTCAATTTTCGTTGACAATATGATCTTTGCATACTTCCTGGGTATGTGTTCATATCTGGCTGTATCAAAGAACGTAAAGACTGCCAACGGACTTGGCATCGCGGTCATATTCGTACTGCTCATCACGCTTCCTATCAACTACCTGCTCGACACATACGTGCTTAAGCCCGGTGCATTGAGCTGGCTCGGTCCCAATTTCGCAAGCGTCGATTTGAGCTTCCTGAGTTTCATCATCTTCATCGCCATCATCGCGGGCATCACACAGTTGGTCGAGATGATCGTGGAGAAGTTCCTTCCGAGTCTGTACAGTTCATTGGGTATCTACCTCCCTCTGATTGCTGTAAACTGCGCTATCCTCGGCGGCTCCCTGTTCATGCAACAGAGAGACTTCGTCAACGTGGGTGAAGCAACGGTCTACGCACTCGGTTCAGGTATCGGCTGGTATCTCGCTATCGTGGTTCTCGCCGCTATCAGAGAGAAACTCTCCTACTCCAATGTCCCCGCACCTCTCAAGGGCACAGGCATCACGTTCATCACCGTGGGTCTGATGGGCATTGCATTCATGGCATTCTCTGGCATTTCACTTTAGGAGGATAATATACTATGAGCAATACAATTCTATCCTCGGTAGTGATAATGGTGATTATCATCATCATCTTGGTGGCGATACTTCTTGTCATCAAAGAAGCTATCACTCCCAAAGGCAAACTCAAAATCGACATCAACGACGGCAAGAAGGAGATTGAGGTCACTCCCGGTGGCTCTCTCATGAGTTCCCTTGCTGACAACGGCATTTTCCTTCCTTCAGCTTGCGGTGGTAAAGCCAACTGCGGACAGTGCAAGGTTCAGGTGCTCTCCGGCGGCGGTGAGATTCTTCCCACCGAGGTTGGTTTCTTCAACCGCAAACAGATCAAGGACGGCTGGAGACTCGGCTGCCAGGTCAAGGTCAAGGAAGACCTCAAGATCAAGATGGACGAGAGCGCACTCAGCATCAAGAAACTCGAGTGCGAAGTCATCTCCAACGACAACGTGGCTACCTTCATCAAGGAGTTCACAGTCAAGCTCCCCGAGAACGAGCACATCGAGTTCAAGAGCGGACAGTACATCCAGATCGACATCCCTGCAGGTGTATTTGACTTCAAGGACATCGACGTGGAGGATACATATCGCGGAGACTGGGAGAAATACGGATTCTTCAACCTCAAGTGTAACAACCCCGAGCCTACGATCCGTGCTTACTCCATGGCTTCCTATCCTGCAGAAAAGGGTATCATCAAGCTCAATGTCCGTATCGCGACTCCGCCTTTCGACAGGAGCGTTCCTCGCGAGCAGGGTCCCAAACTTCTGCCCGTCAACCCCGGTATCGCCTCGTCTTATGTGTTCACACGTAAGCCCGGTGACAAGGTGACCATCAGCGGACCTTTCGGTGACTTCCTCCTTCCGAAGAACGATCCTGACACTCAGGAGTACATCTTCGTAGGTGGTGGCGCAGGTATGGCACCTCTCCGTTCCCACATCATGCACCTCTTCAAGACTCTCAAGACAGGCCGCGAGGTACACTTCTTCTATGGAGCCCGCGCCCTTGTGGAAGCATTCTACCTTGAAGACTTCGCAGAGATCGAAAGCGCATTCCCCAACTTCCACTTCCACCTCGCCCTCGATCGTCCGGATCCGGCAGCAGATGCAGCAGGCGTGAAGTATACAGCTGGATTTGTTCACAATGTGATGTACGAGACATACCTCAAGGACCACGAAGCTCCGGAGGATATCAAGTACTTCATGTGCGGTCCTCCTATGATGGTCGCGAGCGTGAACAATCTCCTCGATTCACTCGGAGTAGCACCCGAAAGCATCCTTTACGACAACTTCGGCGCTTAATTCCAAAGTTCAGAATCGAACAGATGAAAACGATTCAAACAATTATTTCAACAATGCTCCCGCTTCTCGCGGGAGTTTGTTGTTTTATGGGGTGTAAAGAAAAAGTTTACATCGCGTCAAGACCAGCTTTACCTGACGGAGAAGCAAAGGACACGACAACGCAAGTACTCCCATTCCTGGGAAAGTACAATACAACAGTGTGGGCAGAATCCGATTTCCCCATTGAGAGACTGGATATTTTCGCGTATACAGAAGGTGGGGCTCTGGCATGTCACAGCAGAAGCACCTGTGACTCAGTCTGTTTGGAGCTCAGAACGGATGAACAGTACAAGTTATTCGCCATAGCCAACGCAAGGGGGAATTTCAACGACAGTGCCCTGCAGCACTACGATTCCCTTCTCGGATTGGAATACAGTTTCGCAGATGACTCCCCTGAGTTTCCTCTTATGAGTGGCAGCGGAACGCCCGACACAAAGATACGCTTGACACCCCTAATGAGCAAAATAAGCATCGCAAGCGTAACATCTTATCTACCTGACGACGTGCTCGCGGAGAACCCGCGGGTGAGACTTGAGAATGCCAATTCGAGAGCGAAAGTATTTGCAGAGATCGGATTCCCGGTACAGAGCCCGACAGACGGGCCGGTCGTAAGACTCCCGCACGACATAGGCCTATATACCGTGTACCCGCATATCAGCCTGTACTGCTACCCCAATGACCTGAATGAAAACTCTGAAAGCAATCCCCAGACTGTACTCGTCATGGAATGTGAGGTGCAGGGAAAGACGCGCACGATACGCATCCCAGTCCACCCCATAGGCAGAGGCGAAGAGATACTGATCGATATTGAAATACGATAAAAAAACAGCGCAGGAAGACATCCAAGCGTAAAACCCGGCCCGCGGAAAAGCGACTTAAACGGCTAACGCCGCTATGCTATGCGCCAAAGCCTCATCGAGACTCCAATTCACGGCCCAACCCAAAGACTTGAGTTTATCTGAAGAAAGCCTCGCCTTGGTGGCCGTGCTGAATCCAGCCTTCTCCACTTCGTCAGGAAGACGGAACACCACCTTTGTCCCAGCAATATCAGCAATCTTCTGCGCCAAATCCTTCAGGGTCACGTCGAAAGCTTTATCCGATATATTGTATGCCTGACCGGACGCCCCTTTCAGAAGCACGGTAAGAAGAGCGGAAACCGCATCGCAGACATATATGTAGGAATAATACTGGCTGCCGTCACTCTTGAGCACTATATCCTCACCTTTAACGGCATTATGCAGGAACTGCGACAGAGCCTTGGTGTCCGACGGCAGCAGAGTAGGTCCGAAGCAGCGGGTAAAGCGCGGTATCACCACATCCATACCATACTGACGAGCGTATGCCTGACAAAGGGCTTCTCCGCAGCGTTTGCTCTCAGGGTATCCGGCGCGAAGCGTGTTGCAATCTATATATCCGCAATAAGACTCATCGAAAAACTCAACATCTCCCTTATTTTGCCCATAGACCTCATTGGATGAAGCAAATGCGAAACGCTCGGCTCCGCAGCTGCGGGCAAGTTCAAGCATGTTCTGCAGACCGGTTATATTGGTCATAATCGTCTCCACAGGCTCAGTCGCATAAGACACGGGGTGGGTATTGGAGGCGAGATGCACGACATAATCAATCTTCCCAGGGATGGAAAACGGAAGGTTGATGTCCTGAGCCACAAAACTGAAAAGCGGTGAATCCCAATACGCAGCGAATCGTTCCTGCGCCCTCTTGGCATTGCGTCCTATGGCTATCACCTTGCAATCAAGCGGCTCCATGGAATTGCGCTTCATTACAGCATCCACAAGACAACTGCCGATAAGCCCAGAAGCTCCGCTCACAAGCAGACACTTTCCACGGAGGGACTCCCACGGGAGATCAAGTTCACTCAAGCGTGAAACATCGGAAAGGTAGAGCGGATGCTGAAATGGTGACATATGGCTATTTGTGTTGAAGTACGTAAGTCCTGAACCACTCGATATCTTCCGGAGTTGTCAGCTTGATATTGCTGTCCGACCCAGCTGCAAAATAGAGCTTATGTCCAAGTTCCACCATCATGGTATTGGTGTACGATGACCCGGAAATCCCTATCCCCTTCTCAAAAGCCTCGTGATAGGCTGAATCAAGCAATCCGAACTTGTATGCCTGCGGGGTTGAGACCCTTCTTAGAGTTTCACGGGGAATGTATTGCACTGTCGTGGACGGGTCGTGAGGATCCACAAGGAAAATCTGCTCGTTATAAGGGAGAGAGGTCACGGCAGCACCGTGCACGCGGCATTTATTGATGACATCAGCGAGTACAGAACTGTCCACAAGAGGACGGATGCCGTCATGGACGACCACTATGTCGTCCTCCCCGCAGTGTCCTTCAAGCGAAAACACACCATTACGGATAGACTCCTGACCGTGTGCACCTCCCGTCACTATGGAACGGAGTTTCGTGATGCCATAGGCCTCGGCAAGCTCACGGACATAGTCCTGCCATCCGTCCACGCACACCACAACTATCTCATCCACAAGAGGATGCCGCTGAAACCCTTCGAGGGTATAAAAGAGAATCGGTTTCCCCTCTATCTCGATGAACTGCTTAGGCAGAGAAGCACCGACCCTGGCGCCTACACCACCGGCAAGAATCAGTGCCGTGATACTCATTACTTCCAACAAAATCTGATATAAGAACTCTGCTGAGGGACTCGCTGCTCCACAGGAGGCAGGCTCATATAGTCGCCATACATCATACTCAAGACCTTGTCATACTCGGTCCAGCCCATGAATTTATGTCCTTCGAACTCAAAGTCGCTGTAATTCTCGACCCATGAAGCCTCGAAAAGATCCGGCTTATCGATGCATGTAAGCTGGCTATAATGATTATTCCCCGGCTTCAGATTGGAAAGCTTCGCACATTCTTCTATGGTCAGAGCTACGCTATGGGGATCAAGTTTGATCAAACGGGGATGCATCTTGCGCCTATAAGCAAACTTTATCCTATGCTTAAAGGGAAAATACTTCAGTTCGGACTTCTCAAGGCGCAATTTTCTGACTTCATTGTTCGCCCTATAGAAATGCTCGAGTCCTTCAGCCAAAGGGAAAAAGTGCTCTGGATCACCATCCACCTTATCAAGCGGGAACACATCAATCCATACACCCGTCTTACAGGAAGGACCATGCCAAGGTATAAGAGAATGAACTTCAGTCAGTTCCGTGTCGCAGACTCTTCCGAAAGAGACATAGCAGTCGGGAGTATTGGACAAATCATAAAACTTGAAATGGGGAGAAGTATATGTACTCCTGAACAGTTCATAATCCTCCCTCTTCATAATAATATCTATATCGTCATCCCAAGGAATGAAGCCCTTATGTCGCACGGCACCGATAAAAGTTCCATACGCGAGCGAATATCTGATGGAATGCTCACGGCAGAAACGGTCCACATCCGTAAGTATCTTCAGACCGAAGTCCTGGAGTTCTTTAAGGGTCAATTCTTTCTTTTTCATTTCCCGGATAGAATATTTCTAAAATTATACGAAGGACGAACGCTACTTGAGTATGGTAAGATTCTCACCCTTGAGGAACATATCTTGAACTCGGCTCATTGCCAACAATTCATCTTCATTAAGCACGATGCGACGATGCAGACCACTCTGAATGGCGTCCACAAAAGTACGCAGTTCATACCTCAAGCCATCTCCGTCAAAAGGGAAGAAAAGCCTTCGGTTCTTATTCTGATCTTCAAATCTCAACTCGAAATAATCAGTCTTCCACCATGGTGCAGGCACATAGACATAGCCCTTGGTACCGCTGATCACGAGATTACCCTCGGTCTTGGCACCCAATCCCACCTGGAAGGATGCGGTGGCACCCTCATACACAAATATGGCCTTTGTATAGATATCTACTCCATTTCTAATCTTGGAGTAGAAAGAAAGGTTCTTGAAATCATCGCCAAGCAACTTGATGATGGGAAGCAATGGGAAGCAAGCATTCTCATTCATGCTTCCTCCGAACTTGTCTCTGCTCATCTTCTCCGAAGTCTCAGGCGTGAGAGTGGTGACGGAGGCATTGATATCCACGATATCACCTATCGCACCGGACTTGACAAGGTACATAAGCTGCGAGAACGCAGGGCAATATGCAGTCTTGTGGGCAAGCATCAGAGCACTATGCGTCTTGCGCGAAAGCTCGAGCAACTCCCTGCACTGCGCCTCTTCCAGCACAAGCGGAGTCTCACAAAGCACATGGCGTCCTCGAAGCAAAGCCGCCTTGACATATTGATAGTGCGTATAGTGAGGAGAAGCCACATATATCACCTCACAATGACGCAGCAGATCCTCGTAGGAAGGCGCCGAGTATGGTATATCGAAGCGTGCGCAGAACTCGTCACACTTCTGAGTATCAGGATTATACGCACCCTCAATCTTCAATCCCGTCACAAACTTGGACTCGGGCACAAAGCGGGAGGCAATGCTTCCGGTACCTACAATACCGACCTTCATGGTATTGCGGGAGCGTATGTCAGTAGACGAAATACCTTGTGTCCTATCCAGATATACAACCTTGCAATATTGCTTCAAGTAGTCGAACTTGCCTTCCCAGTCTGACCCGACAGTGAAAATATCGACTCCATAATGCAGGATGTCATGAATCTTCTGACCCCTGTACTCCTCCACGATGACCTCATCGGCAAAACCGCTCGCCCTCACCGCCTCAATGCGGGTGACGAGGGAGTCATGGGTATTGAGTTTACCGCGTTGTATGTCAAAACTGTCGGAAGTAACACCGACAATCAGATAGTCTCCAAGAGCTTTCGCCCGCTCCAAAATCCTTTTGTGACCTTCATGGAAAAGGTCAAATGTGCCATAGGTAATGACTTTTATCATCTATTGTTCCAATTCGTGGATATGCGCAGCCAACTCTTTGAGCTCTTCGTCGCTCTGACATCCCATATGGGAAATCCTATAGTATCCCTCCTTGCCACCGGGCATGATGTAAGTCTGATACTTATCTATGAGACCGCGGAAAATGCGCCTCTCAGGTCCGTCCGAAGTCTGGATCGAGGTAATCGCGTATGAAGGGCTCTGAACGGGAAGTTTCCAGCCATAGCGGGCACATTCAGCCCTGAACACTTCGGCATGATGCCTTACACGGCTGATATTGGCCATCTCGCCTCCCTCGGCTTCGAGCTGACGCAGGCGGGCATTGAGCTGCAGATATATGAGAGTAGCCGGAGAGAAAGGAGTCTGACCGCGATTGAGATTGGAGAGATTGCTATCAAAATCCCAATAATAGCCATTATGGGCAAAAGGATAGCCTTCAAGTCTGGACGATATAAACACGATTGCGAGTCCAGGAGGCACATTAAGTCCCTTCTGAGTACTTGTAACGGCGATATCAACGCCGAGTTCGTCCATATTGAACTCCTCGGCAAGGAAAGAACTCACCACATCCACCACAAGGGAAACGCCCCATTTATGGCAGATTTCCGAAATCTTCTTCAAGTCGTAAAGCTCGCCGCTTGAAGTCTCATGATGCTGACAGAGAAGCACTTCCGGACGGAATGCCTCAACCCTCGCCGCAAGAGCGTCATAGTCGGGGTCATGGGCAAATTCAACGGCAAACTCCTCGTAATCAACGCCATAATAGGCGCACAATTCCACCCAGCGCTTGCCGAATGAACCGCCATTGATAACCATGGCCTTGCTCTTTGTGGAGACATAATTCTCCACGACGGCAGACATCGCACCGGTACCGGAACCCGTATAGATTATAGTCTTCCCCCCGTTGCAATGCGCCAGGGAAAGCAAAATGCGTTCTGATTCAAGATTGATTTTAGAAAACTCATCCGTGCGCATATAGGGAATATCCTGCGCACCGAGTTTCTGTATATCCGGGTCAAGATTGCCCGGGAAAACATAGGATTTCATTCTCATCTATTAAGCTAGAGCGTACAAATTTAGCAATTATTCGTATCTTTATGAAATCAATTTCTCACTATTTGCAATGGTCAGAATCGCTCAAAACTCGATACACTCGTATTTGGTCAATATACTTGACGCTATTGATAAGTTCTGCAACGCGGAAGGTATCAGATATTCAATGGCATATGGCACTCTGATCGGTGCCGTCAGGCACAAGGGATTCATCCCCTGGGACGATGACATAGACATAGTAATGCCGCGCCCCGACTTCGAGCGTTTCATATCGAGTTTCGGAAAGAATCCCGATGACAGATACAAGTGCATCTACCAATGCAAGGACGAATCCGCTTTCTTCAAGCACATCTTTGCCAAGGTTCATGACACCAAGACCATAATCAAGCAGGACGTATTCAGATACGGACTGTATGTGGACATTTTCCCCGTAGACGGGAAACCGGACGACGTAGAAACCCAGCAATGGATGGAGCGCACGCTCACAAGATATGCCCACAGACTGACGCTCTGCAGCACTCACATCAATCCATTCAACCTGCACAGACCGCTGGCCGCAAGCATAGAAGCCCACCTCAAGGGTTCGGATTATTACATTGCGGAGTGCAACAAAATCATCTCGCAGTACCCGTACGAGAAGTGCGACAAAGCCGGAGCCGTCTCAATGACACGCAACGGCATACGCGAAGTATTCGACAAGAGCCTGTTCGAAAGCTACACCACCCTACCATTTGAAGGGAGGGAGTTCAAGGCATTCAAGGACTACGAACTCTTCCTTACCCAACAATACGGAGACTATATGGCTCTGCCGCCCGTCGCCCAACGCAAGAGCCACAATATCACCGCATACCTTCTCCCCTGATGAAACTCGCCTACATCATACACGGTCTGTATAATTCGGCGGGGATGGAACGCATTCTCACGGACAAAGCCAATGCGCTCGCCGAGGAATACGGTTACGACATCACCATCATAACTTCCGAGCAGAAGGGACGCCCCATTTATTTCCCGCTCAGCAACAAGGTCAAGACCATAGACATTGGAGTGAACTACCATCTTCCTCTGTTTATGAGGAGGTTGAGCAAACTTCTGGTGGAACTGCGCCCGGACTTCACCATATCGCTATGCGGAGGCGAGATGCATGCATTATCCAAAATCAAAGACGGAAGCGTCAAAGTGGCAGAACTGCATTTCGCACACGACAGATACTATTTCCGCCCGGGCAGCGGGCCGATACACGACTTAATAGCCCGCAGACGCACCCGAAAGCTCGAAAAGGCAGCGCGCAGTATGGATTGTTTCGTCGTCCTTACCCAAAAGGATTACAAAGTCTGGCAGACCATAAGCCCGGGCAATCTCGCCCAAATCTACGACTTCGCGGAATTCGACACCTCACGCAGTTCAGAGTTAAAGAACAAGCATTGCATCTGCGCATCCAGGCTCACCCAGTCCAAAAATATCCCGGAGCTTGTAAAAGCATGGAAAATAGTAAATGAGAGCCACCCCGACTGGACTCTCGACATCTTTGGACGAGGCAGAGAGGAAGGCAAAATAAGAGAACTCATTCAAAAAGAAGGACTTGAAGGCAAGGTAATACTTCACAAGCCCACGAAATCAATTATGGACGAGATGCGGGCGAGTTCCATTTTCGCTTTCACTTCGCTCAATGAAGGTTTCGGACTGGTCTTGGTAGAAGCCGCATCCTGCGGGCTCCCCATCGTAAGCTACGACTGCCCCTGCGGTCCGTCGGAAATAGTCGAGGACGGCAAAAGCGGATATCTCGTCAAGATGCATGACGTCTCAGGCTTCGCTGAGAAAATCAATAGCCTAATCGAAGACGAGACCCTCAGGCACAATATGGGAAAAGAAGCCATTGCGTCCATAGACAAATTCCGCAAAGCCCCCATCATCGCCCAGTGGGACGAACTGTTCAGAAATCTGAAAAAGAACCAAGCCCTATAGCTCGAAGCGGGACTTCTGTGGAAATCTCATCTCAAAAGCCGCCAAAAGACCTGCGCGGTACTGTTCGTATTTCTCCTCGGAGAGATGCACATCGTTGATGCATACCAACTTGCTACCTGCGCCAAGAATGCAGTCCTCCATATCTTTGAGAGAAGCCACGGCAAGTGAAAAATGTTTGCACTGGAGTCTGCGCGGGATCATACGCCCAGTAAGAGTCGCATAATCCGTAAAGATATACTGATTGATATTTTTCGGCTCACGCACGCGCGAGATCGAGGATTCTATTTCCGACGACACCTTCTGCAGAACTTCCCGGCAGGCGGAAAGCAACATCGCAGAGGGGCAATGCTGAGGCCTGAGAAATGAGATTGAAGGACGGAGCCCGGCCGCCTTTCTTGCAAGATCAGAAGCGTTCTTAGACTGCTTCTTATACATATTGAGAGCCAAGAACTCCTTCGAAGGCTTGCCCACAGCCTTTCCATCTACGAAAAAGTCCTCCCGCTTGCAATCCGCCAAAGGGAAACTGTCATCATTGAAATATATGAATTCTTCCGAGAGCCCCTCAATACGAGGAAGATACATCTCGATAGCGGTACTATTGAAGACAGGCAGGAAACGCTCCGGGATAATATCTTTGTGCAGAACCACTTTCACATTATTCCTGTCCACCCAGGAAGGGACCTGCGAATCCAAAGCGACCACAAGAAACACATTCTCCACAAAGGGCATGCACTCCTGCACTCCCCTAAGCAGATATCGGAGCGTCCCCCAGTCGCGGAATCGTTTGACCAAAGCCTCCCCACCTACATATTCGGCATACTGGCTCTGCCACTGACGGTCCAATCCGTCCACATAAGTAATGACTATATCCATATATATCAATGAATAAGTGACGAACGCAGATACTGCGCCGTATAACTGTCAGAGTTCTTTTCCATCTCCTCCGGAGTACCTTCGAAGACCACAGTACCGCCTCCTTCGCCGGATTCGGGTCCCATCTCGATAATCCAGTCGGCATTGCGTATCACATCGAGATTGTGCTCCACCGTGACAATGCTGTGCCCCCTATCCAAAAGGGTGTCAAAGCAGCCCAAAAGCCTTGATACATCGCTGAAATGAAGTCCAGTGGTCGGCTCATCGAAAATGAAAAGTATATGGTCACGCCCACCTTTCTCTGCACTCATTGCAAGGAAATACGCGAGTTTGATACGCTGACTCTCACCTCCAGAGAGGGTCGATGAGCTTTGCGCCAATTTCAGATAATCCAAGCCCACATCGGCAAGGGGCTGCAGCCTCTGCACAACTTCCGCCGCTTCCGGTTCTTTGCCCGCCGAGAAGAATTCTATAGCTTCAGCCACGTTCATATTGAGTATGTCATCCACATTTTTGCCTCGATAGCGGACTTCCAGAACTTCCGGCTTAAAACGCTTGCCGCCGCAGGACTCGCAGACCATGGTCACGTCGGAAATGAACTGCATTTCGATCTTGACTATGCCTTCGCCCTGGCATTCGGGGCAACGGCCGCCATCCTGGTTGAATGAGAAAAACGAAGGCGTGAATCCGCTCGCCTTGGCATAGGGCTGTGCTGCAAGGAGTTTGCGTATGGGATCGTAGGCCTTGAGATAGGTTACGGGATTGGAACGGGTGCTCTTGCCTATGGGATTCTGGTCAACATATTCGACACGCGTAATGCGGTCGAGATTGCCGGCAAGTCCCTTGAAAGCGCCCGGAGCATCACCATTGTCATTGAGACGACGACGCAGCGCAGGATAGAGTATTCCTCCCACGAGTGTAGATTTGCCGGAACCGGACACTCCGCTCACAACGGTCAGCACACCGAGTGGGAACTTTACATCTATGCACCTGAGATTATTCTCCATTGCGCCCAGCACTTCGATGCTATATGCAGGCGTGCGAAGCGTACGCTTGTAACGTTCTTGTCTGCCGCTCAAATACCTTAATGTCAAGGAACGGTCGAATACCTCATCGGGAAGAGAATCGCTATACTTCCCGTGGAACATTATCTCTCCACCATTGTTGCCGGCAAAAGGGCCGACATCTATAAGCAGGTCCGCAGCTCGTATGATTTCTTCGTCATGTTCCACGACTATCACGCTGTTGCCCAGGTCACGAAGAGAACGAAGCACGGCTATAAGTCGGCTTGTATCACGGGGATGAAGACCTATGGACGGTTCGTCAAGGATATACATAGAGCCTACGAGAGAACTTCCAAGCGCGGTCACGAGGTTGAGTCTCTGGCTTTCACCACCGGAAAGAGTATTGGCGGCACGGTTCAGAGTCAGATATCCGAGCCCGACATCTTCAATGCACTTGAGCCGGGAACGGATTTCAGCGAGAGGCTCGGCTATAATAGTGCGCTCGGTGTCAGTGAACGGGGCATTATCAAAGAACTCAATGCACTGGCCGGCGTTCATGGCGAGGATTTCGTCTATGCGCTTGCCACAAACCTTGACATAATGAGCTTCAGGGCGCAAACGGCTTCCGCGACAGGCATGACATTCGGCCCTACCGCTGAAGCGGGTCAGCATATACTTGAACTGTATCTTGTAGCGTTGGGTCTCCACCCACTCGAAGAACTCATTGATTCCGATAAGTCTTTCGGGGTCAGAATCATAAGATTCTCCCGCCTTGGGCGGGTCACCTTCCCAGATGAGCCTGCGACTACGCTCATCGAGCTTGATATAAGGAGTGAATATGTCAATCCCGTACTTGGGAGACAACTCTATGAGATGGGTCTTGAACCAGCCCATTTTCTCTCCCCTCCAGCAGGCTATCGCTCCGTCGTAGATGCTTTTGGACTTATCGGGGACGACAAGATCCTCACTTATACCTATGATTTTCCCCAGGCCGCCACATACGGGACATGCACCGAGTGGACTATTGAAATTGAAAAGGTATTCGTCCGGATGTCTGAATTTGATTCCGTCAAGTTCAAAGCGCTTAGAAAATTCGCGTTCCACATCGGGACCGGCGACAGACATTACTCCATCTCCCGCCTTGAAGGCATCGGTAATGGAGGCTATCAATCTATCCCTATCGGAAAGATCCCTAAACCGATCTACGAGCAGCCGTGCCTTACGGGGCAGGACTCCCGACTGAAGCACTTCGTCTATCTTGAAGGGTGTCCCTTCCGAATAGATTCGGCTATATCCTTCTTCTTTAAGGGAAAGCAGAGCCGCGACCTTATCTCCTTCAGGAAGCGGGGCAAGCAGATAAATAGGCATTTCTGCCGACTCCACATAGCGCAGCACGTCGTGGACTCCGTCTTCATGCACTTCCCCACCGGACACAGGACTGTAAGTACGTCCTATCCGGGCAAATATCAGCCTCAAACTGTCATAAATCTCAGTTGTCGTAGCGACCGTGGAGCGCGGATTGCGCACCGACACTTTCTGCTCAATGGCTATGGCTGGAGGGATGCCCTCTATGGACTCAACATCGGGCTTGGACATTCTGCCGAGGAATTGTCTGGCATAGGAAGAAAGACTTTGGGCAAATCTGCGCTGTCCTTCCGCAAAAAGGGTGTCAAACACCAGCGACGACTTGCCCGAGCCGGACACTCCGGTCACGACGACAAGCTGCCCGCGTGGGATTTCCACACTCAGGTGCTTAAGATTATTGACACAGGCATCGCGGATTACAATCTTTTCTTCCATAAGCGACGGATTCTATTTACAGAGGGTCGATAGGATTTTCTCGGTGACGGAGAAGGACTTCTCGGCAAGACGCCCCCAGAAATTCTCATAAGACGCGTATGTCCTGTCCACATCGCTGTGAGAGTCACTCACCAACTTGTATGCAACGAAAGGAATATCACGCAGATAACATAACTGTGCAATCGCTGTAGCCTCCATGTCGCAGACCAGGGCATCGGGACGGACTGCCTTGACCTTGGCATCGTCTTCTGCAGTCTCAATGAAGGAATCACCGCTGCAGACCATGCCGAAATGCACTCCCTCATCCCCATCGAATGCGTCCTGCAGCAAGTCGAGGCTCTCCGGGTCCGCAAAGAAATTGGCGGGAAGCCCCTGAACCTGCCCCCTTTCATTGCCGGTGCCGCACCAGACGTCGTGATAGGCAAATGAAGTCCCTATCACCACATCGCCTATATTGAGCGAAGGGTCGACCGAGCCAGCACAACCTGTATTGAGAATCAAATCAACACCTTCTTCAATGAGTTTATACGCAGATATCGCAGCGTTGACCTTGCCGATGCCACTTGCGCGAAGCACGACATCCTCCCTGCCAGCCACATAGGAGTTTACGAGTTCAAACTCCTTGTCCATCGCGGTCAGAATTCCTATTTTCATTTGTAGATATCTAAATATTCTTTACCTCTGCAAGAGAAAGAGTTTCAACTACGACAGTCACAAATCAGCACCTGAAGTACAGATTCGACTGCCCATCGGCTCTTCACCTCCCAACAGTCAGACAGCCTTAATCCGAAGACGCAGGATAATGCAGATTATCTTCCGAAATGCAGTCAAGGACTTCGCTGAGATAGCGTTGTGCCTCACGCTTCGCCCCCTCAAGATCCTGGAACGAATAGTTGCCACAGTCCGAAGGGGTCGCTCCGGGGATTTCTCCCTCGTAAGAAGCGATGAAAGCAAAAGTCTCGCGCATAAGCTCCACTATATCACGGCTTTCAAGGTCTCCTTTGAGAAGCAGGTAATTACCCGTAAGACAACCCATCGGCCCCCAATAGACAACCTTATCTCCCCAGACAGGATGGTTGCGAAGGAACGTAGCCGCGAGATGCTCCATGCTGTGGATCGCTTTGGGCTCAAGAGCCGGCTCGCGATTGGGCTCTTTCATCCTTATGTCGAAAGTCGTGACGATCTCACTTCCAAGACTATCCTTACGGGACACATAAATCCCCCTCAGGAGTCTCGTGTGATCTACAGTAAAACTTGCTATTTTTTTCATATCTGACGCGGAAGTTCGCTCCTCTTGACAAATTTATCCGGCATAGGCATGTCATATACGGAAGAACGCAGGAATTTGTTCAAATCCTCTATGTTGTCAAATTCCTTGAGTTTCTCGGGCGTTATCACGGGCCCTATACCCATACGCATACGCTTGCCGTTCTTATTGAATATCTCTGAAGGAAGTCTTAGAAGACGGACTTTCCAACTGATTAGTCCAAGAGAATAATAGAATGCAGAATTGCCGTCAAAAAAACGCACCGGGACAATAGGCACGCCCAATTTCTTCATAATGTGAATAGAGCCGCTCTGCCATTCGCGGTCACGCACACACCTATCCTTAAGGCTCAAGTCGGAAACCGCACCCGAAGGGAAAATCCCCACTGGATGACCAGAACGGATAGCGGATATGGTCTCACGGACCCCGCCTATGCTCTCGGCCTTGGGCGCTGTCTTGTGCTCTCCTGTCGGAATAACGGTGATGCAGTTCTGCTCAAGAGGCCAGATACGGGCAAGTATCTTATTGACCATCAGCTTATAGTCTGGGTCAAGCCTACCAAACAAATCTATCAGCACACAACCGTCCACTCCGCCGTAAGGGTGATTATGGATAGTAAAGAATGCGCCTTCTGGAAGTTCGTCAAGCCCCAAGCCGCCTATCTCATAATCGACGCCAAGCTCGTCAAGCACATCGGAAGCGAAATCCACTCCGACCTTGTCAGAGTGGCGCCACACAAGGTCTTCGAGTTTTGAAAGCCTGAATGCCCGCTTGACACGGCGAACCAGTCCCTCCTTTCCATGGAAGAACGGTACCGCCTGTTCTATTTCTTCAAAAGGGAGAAGTTCTCTCATCAGTCCTCCTTCGGAGCTTCGGGACGAGGGTCGATTTCAGAATAATACTTCGCGTCTGATATAATGGTAGCGAAGTACATCACAGCCAGAATCAGAACTATTCCAAGACCGACAACATCAAGGGGTCCCATGGTGAATTCATGTCCGAAAATGGTCCAAGTAGTAAGGAAATCGCGTATGGGCGAGACATACATAAAGATGATGTTCGCGAGGAAAATTATGATACGGAACTCCGTAGGACCAAGTTTGGCGTAAGTAAGTTTGAATTCTCCTTTCAGATGGGCGTTGATATTGACATTATTGGAAAGGAGAAGGTAAAATACAAGGCAGAACATCGGGATGACGAAATTGTGGCACATAGCCGACAATCCTGCTCCTGCGAACATCATAAGTTCATTTATACAATCTACGGTATGATCAAGATAGAAGCCATAGATCTTACGCTGCTGCTTGCGTACGCGTGCGAGTGTCCCATCGAGGGAATCTCCATACCAGTTCACCAGAAGTCCGAAGTTGGCGAGCCAAAGGAAAGCATAGTCCACTCGAGAGAGCACAAAGCCAAGTCCAATCAGTACTGCGCCAAGTGTGCCAGTAAATGTAAGCATGTCGGAATTGACCCATTTGGGTTGCTTGCCGGCAAGATATACAAGCACTTTCTTCTCCGCTGCATTAAGGATTGAGGTCTGAATCCTATTGGATTGTTTGATTTCCATTTCAGTACACAATAATTATATGTTGCAATTTTCGCAAATTCCGATGATAAATGCAAATTCCGCACCACCCGCGGAGTTGTCCCGATTCGTCAAACTCTTGACATTTAGGCAAACGCTTTCATTTGAGGCAAATATTTTGTATCTTCGGGCCGCTAAAAAACAAACGTATGACATTGTTGAAAGGACATATATCCCAAATCGTCGGACCCGTGGTCGATGTGCACTTCGAACTCTCCGAGAAAGAGAAGTCCATGCTGCCACACATCTATGAGGCATTGAGCGTAAAGCGCAGCGACGGGAAAAGCATTATAATAGAGGTGCGCCAGCACATCGGAGAAGATAGCGTCAGATGCGTCGCAATGGACTCCACCGATGGTCTGACCAGAGGGATGGAAGTCATCTCACAAGGAGAATACATCTCCATGCCAACGGGCGCACAGATCCGCGGACGCGTGATGAATGTCACAGGTGAAGCCATCGACGGGCTCGGCGACATGGACAGAAGTTCGCAGCTCCCCATTCACCGTGAAGCACCTAAATTTGAAGACCTTGCGACTTCACAGGAAGTACTTTACACCGGCATCAAGGTCATCGACCTTCTGGAGCCTTATCTCAAGGGAGGTAAAATCGGTCTTTTCGGAGGCGCAGGAGTAGGCAAGACCGTTCTCATCAAGGAACTTATCAACAATATCGCAAAGAAGCACAACGGATTCTCGGTATTCGCAGGAGTGGGAGAGCGCACCCGTGAGGGCAACGACCTGCTTCGCGAAATGATCGAGTCTGGTGTCATCAAATACGGAGAGGATTTCGACAAGGGTATGCAGGAAGGCAGATGGGATCTTTCCGAAGTTGACCGCAAGCAGCTCGCAGAGAGCCAGGTAGCAATGGTCTTCGGACAGATGAACGAGCCACCGGGAGCCCGAAGCTGCGTCGCACTTTCAGGACTGACCCTCGCGGAATCGATGCGTGACAGCGCCAATCCTTCCGACCCTCACGACATCCTCCTATTCATCGACAACATTTTCCGTTTCACACAGGCAGGAAGCGAAGTATCCGCTCTGCTCGGGCGTATGCCTTCAGCCGTAGGTTATCAGCCCACCCTCGCTACTGAGATGGGACAGATGCAGGAGAGAATCACATCTACCAAGAACGGCTCAATCACCTCAGTACAGGCCGTTTATGTACCAGCGGATGACCTTACAGACCCGGCACCTGCCACGACATTCTCCCACCTTGACGCCACCACGGTTCTGAGCAGAAAGATTACCGAACTGGGCATCTATCCCGCCGTAGACCCGCTCGAGTCCACATCCCGCATCCTCGACCCCAATATCGTGGGGCAGGCACACTACGATACCGCGCAGAGAGTCAAGCAGATACTCCAGCGCTATAAGGAGTTGCAGGACATCATAGCCATACTCGGCATGGACGAGCTCAGCGACGAAGACAAGCTCACCGTAAACCGCGCCAGAAAAGTGCAGAGATTCCTCTCGCAGCCCTTCGCCGTCGCGGAACAGTTCACCGGAGTCAAGGGCGAAATGGTCGATATCGAAGATACCATCAAGGGATTCAATATGATTCTTGACGGAGAAGTCGACAATGTCCCGGAGCAGGCATTCCTTAATGTCGGCACAATAGAGCAGGCTATAGAGAAAGGAAAAGCCATACTCGGATAGCATGTTGAAAGTAAGGATCATAAGCCCCGAAAAG
>CAZNDD010000008.1:0-35339 GCA_964571735.1 uncultured Muribaculaceae bacterium
GTTATCGTTCAAACAAGGTAGAAACGGCTACCGCGACCCTTATGCCATCTATCGCCGAAGACACTATCCCTCCCGAATAGCCTGCGCCCTCTCCGCACGGAAACAATCCCGGCATGGAAAGATACTGGAGACTCTCCGCATCGCGGGGAATCCTTATGGGAGAAGAAGTACGCGACTCCACGCCAAGTATCAGAGCCTCACGCGAATAGTAAGAGGGAATGGGCACGCGGGGGAAAGCCCCTGCAAGGCGAGACGCAATCCCCTGAGGCAAAGCAAGATGAAGCGGAGCGCTTACAATACCAGGACGATAAGAACTCCTCGGCAGGCTGGAAGATATCTTCCCCTCGCAGAAGTCCGTCATCCTCTGGGCAGGAGCCGTAAGCGGATTGACCACATGGTCTGATAGGTCATAGCGTCCATGATATCTCCCCTCACTAAGACTTTGCTGGGCGGTGACGAACATATCCCGCTCCACCCCCTGCTGGAAATCCATAAGCCTGAAAGGAGAAGTCCCAGGCACATCACCGGGCTCTATCTGTACCACCACTCCGGCATTTGCCCAACGCGAATTACGCGCGGAATTGGACATACCATTGAGCACGACGCTTTCCTGCTGCGTGGAAGAAGGCACGAGTATGCCGCCGGGGCACATGCAGAACGAGAATACGCCCCTGCCGTCTTCCTGCACTACAAACGAATACTCTGCCGCAGGCATACCCTCTTTCCATTTGCCGTGATAGCGGGCTCTATTGATAAGACTCTGCGGATGCTCGACTCTGACGCCCAAGGCAAAGCCCTTAGCCTCCAGCTCGCCTCCGGCATTCGAAAGCATCTCATACACATCCCTCGAAGAATGTCCCGTAGCGAGAATCACAGCTTTTGATTTGAATATCCTGCCGTCTTTTGTACCCAATTCCAAATCTCCATCAGGAAGTCTGGTAATCGCTGACACACAAGTATTGAAGTGATACTCCCCGCCATGCTCTTCTATGCAATGACGTATATTCTCCACCACAACGGGAAGTTTATCCGAACCGATATGGGGATGCGCATCGTAAAGTATGGACTCATCCGCGCCAAACTCCACAAGACGGCTCAAGACTTCGCCGTTATCGCCCCTTTTGGTAGAACGGGTATAAAGTTTCCCGTCAGAAAACGCTCCGGCACCGCCTTCTCCAAAACAATAATTGGAATCCGGGGCCACAATACCTTCCCGGCTAAGCTTTGCCATGTCATATTTGCGGGCATGCACATCTCTACCCCTTTCCAATATAACAGGACGAAGTCCGAGAGAGAGAAGCTTCAGGGCAGCGAAAAGCCCCGCAGGACCTGCACCCACCACAACTACGGAAGGAGCATCATGCACGTCCTTATAGTCCGCGGGCGCGATGGAAGGAATCTCCTCGTCATGCTCAAAAACTTGCACGCGGTAACGATAAACAGGGGTTTTGCGGGCATCGAGGCTACGCTTAACTATACGTGAAGTCAGATTTCCCTTATGAAAAATCTTCGCCACCTCACGCTCTATGCCGTCCTTTCCGAGAGCCTTATCGACGGGAGAAACTATCTCTATCTCACGCATGTTTCCTAAAACATCCTTGAGACAGGAGCTGTATCCAAAGGACAACGCTCACCTGCGAGATAATGGAAATATCCTGCAATCGCAATCATCGCGGCATTGTCCGTGGTAAACTTAAACTCGGGAAGAAATACATTCCAGCCCCGCTTCTTACCCTCCAGAAGCATCCTTTCGCGAAGTCCGCTGTTGGCAGACACACCGCCACCTATTGTAATATCCTTGATGCCGGTCTGCTTCGCAGCCTTGATGAGTTTGTCCATCAATATGTCTATGAGAGTCTTCTGGAATGAAGCACAGATGTCTTCCTTGTTATGCTCGATGAAATCAGGATCCGTCTTGAGAGAATCTCTCACAAAATAGAGCAACGAGGTCTTAACCCCGCTAAAACTGTAGTCCAGACCGCCTATATGGGGCTTGGCAAAACTAAACTTATTCGGGTCGCCCTGCTTGGCAAGCCTGTCTATGACGGGACCTCCGGGATATCCAAGTCCCATCATCTTGGAGCACTTATCAAAAGCCTCTCCCACCGCATCGTCTATAGTCTGGCCGAGTATCTCATACTCAAGAGGAGAAGTCACCTTGACTATCTGAGAATTACCGCCCGATACCAGAAGACACAGATAGGGGAACGACGGCTCGTGCGGCTCCACATCTTTCTGCCTTACAAAATCCGCAAGTATATGACCCTGAAGATGGTTCACCATCACCAAAGGGCAGTCCAAAGACAACGAAAGTGCCTTTGCGAATGAAGTCCCCACAAGCAGAGACCCGAGGAGTCCGGGGCCACGTGTGAAAGCTATAGCCGTAAGTTCGTCCGGTCTCACGCCGGCACGCTTCAACGCCTCGCTCACCACGGGCACAATGTTGAGTTCGTGGGCACGGGACGCAAGTTCGGGCACCACACCGCCATAGGCACGATGCACGTCCTGACTCGCAATGACATTGGAAAGGAGCACCCTATCCGCAATCACTGCCGCCGAAGTATCGTCGCAGGAAGATTCAATACCGAGAATAATGTCTGCCATAGGCGGGCGAAGTTAGTGAAAAAATCGTTAAATTCGCGGGATATGTCGAACAAAAGGGCTTGGAAGGTAGTTTCGCGAATCTTGGAGATTCTGCTGCTGATCGCAGCGGCTGCCGTTTTACTATTGCACAGCCCAAGAGTTCAGACAAGGCTCGTCAACAAAATAACTTCCGCGCTGCAGAATAGCCTGAGAGCCAAAATCAGTTTCTCCGACATAAGGATGATTCCATTCAACACCCTTGTGATAGAAAATGTTACATTGGTGGAAAGCGAGCCGCTCACCCCAATGGACACCATACTCAGCGCACGGAAACTTTCCCTGAGTTGCTCACTCAAGGAGTTGCTCAATGTAACCAAACCATTTGACGGAGGTGCATGCATCAGAAGGGTAAGGGCGCAGGACCTGCAGTTCAATCTCGTAATGTTCGACCCGGACGAAGACGGCAACAATCTCAACCTCAACCGGGCATTTCGGGCACACATTGACGAAAACGCCAACCCCGAAGACATAAGAGACCTCTTCACCATAGGCCGTGTCGAGTTGAAGAGAGGCAGATTCCGCCTACGCAACTACGCATCCGACATTCCCGCTTACAACGGGCACGGACTGAATTGGTCAGACTTAGACCTCGACATACCCTATGCCAGCATACGTTCATTGAAGCATGTGGACAGCCGACTTTCGATGGAAATTCTGCGTCTTCGCGCCACGGACAAGTGCGGCTACACTTTGAATGCCCACGGCAGGATGAGCGCGGGCATGGGCTTCGTAGAAGTGCTGGACGCGCATCTATGGGACGACTGGTCGGACTTGGATATAGCCTCATACACAATGACATACGCAAGAGCCAAAGACTTTAGCGACTATGTCAACGCCGTTTCAATGGGACTGGACGCACGCCCGAGCAAGCTCGCGATGAAGACCATAAGCGCGTATGCAGGTACATTCTACGACTGCCCGCTCGTACTGGACATATCTTCCCTCTCCGGGCGTGGCCCCGTCAACAACCTACGCATCAAAGACCTCACATTTACCGAAAGATGCAGCGGAGTCAGTGCAGACCTTGACTTCTCCATGAAGAACATCATTCCTGACGGAGACAAGCCGCATATCGAAGCCGAAATAAGGAAACTCGACTTCACCACAAAGGGACTGCAGACTGCAATAGACGGACTCATAAACGACAACAGCAGCGACCTGTCGCGTTACGCCAAAGGAGTCAACGCCAGTTTCGAAGGCAATGCAAGCGGATGGATAGACCAGCTCGCCGCCGAAGGCAAACTCAGCACGGATTGCGGAGAAATCAGCATTGACGCCACCACCCGTAGCACAGACAAGGGCAACGGAGCATTTACATTCAACGGCTGGGCAAAACTCAAGGAGCTGAATCTCGGGAAAATACTCGGCATCGAAACACTCGGAGAGACCAGCATGCAACTCGTTGCCGATGGTGAATACGACAACGGGCTCAACAAGGTTCAAGTCGACACTTTCAACATCAGTGGGCTTGTATTTGACAATTATCTCTACCACGACATCAAGGGTAAGGGGCACTATGAAAATAATCTCATAGAAGGCAATATCATAAGCGGAGACCCCAATGCGGGATTTGCATTCCAAGGTCGCCTGGACACTTCCGGAAACGAATACAAAGCGGACGGCAAGCTGTCAATACTTAATTTCGACCTCGAAAAGACAAAGATAGACAGGCGTGGCGGAGGCTCCAGGGTCAAAGGCGAAATAGACATACGGGCTACGACAGACAGCAGTGGCAACATCTACGGCTCGCTCAAGGGACGGGATCTGATGTACGCCACGGATATGCAGGACGGACTTATAGGCGATTTCTCGCTTGACTTCTTCGACAGCGCTTCCGACCACGAAGCCAAGTCCACGACCCACATTATGCGACTCACGAGCCCCGTATTCGGCCGCGTGGAGTTCAGGTCAAGCCTCCCCGTGACCAAGATACCGGCATTCATCAAAGGAGCCCTACTGAACCGCTACATGCCGGCTCTCACCACCGAGCAGTACCGCGCAGAAGATTGGCAGGACCACAGTTTCATATTAGACATTGACCTTGAAGACACGAGAGGTCTGCTGTTACCTCTGAAGAGCGACATTTATATTTCCTCCGGCAGTTCAGCTGATCTGAGACTGCGCAAGGGAGGCAAACTCAATTTCGATTTCGATTCGGAAGTGATAAGAGTGGGAGACTTCCGCTTCAAGACCATACAACTTGCGGCAGACAACTACAACGGCCCCGTGAGGCTACGCAGCGTCACTCCTGCACAAATCAATTCTGAAGGCTTCAACGTGAGCGAGATGGAACTTTCCGCTTCGCTCGTACCAGACAGCCTGAGTCTGAGCGGACGCGCCTTGAGCGACAAACTCCCCTCACTCTCACTGCAGTGCGGAGCAAGGGCGTACAGGGACGGAGAGGGCGGACTTTGCTTCAAAGGAAAGATGGGCGATTCGTCCATAGGCTTTGCCGACAAGACATGGCATTTCACCCACGGAACGGCAGACTACAAGACGAGAGGAGACTTGAATATCAGCAAGTTGGGACTTTATTGCGAAGCCCAAAGCCTCAATCTGGACGGAAGCATATCCCGAAATGCGCCCGCCGAAATGAAACTACACCTCCAAAGTTTCGACCTCGGAGTGCTGCGCACTTTCGTCAGTCAGCTCGAAGAACTTGATTTCAACGGACAGTTGAGCGGAGAAGCATCCTATATGACACCACTCGGCGAGAATGCCGGACTCAACATAGACCTATACACGGACGAATTGAAACTCGCCGGCGGGAACTTCGGTTCATTTGAGGTGCAGGCGATGTACGACGACGAGGACGAAAAGATTCATTTCGGGCTCACGCACCGCTCCCCTGAAGGCATAGAAGACCTGAAAATACGCAAGGAAGAATCTTCACTTGACATCATTTCTTCCGCCAAGAGCCTCAGGGCGACGATACTTTTCAATAGCCTCGACCCCGAAATGTTCACTCCTTTCGTACGCGACTACATAGCCTTCGAGAGCGGCTCTATAGACGGCAAAGTCTATGTAGACTACGACTTTACAAACGAGAAACTCTCAATAGACAAGTCCTACCTGAATATCTCCGACGCGCTCACTATAATCCCCACTGGAGTGCGCTACGACATAGGAGGACGACTGCTCGCGTCCAACGACAAACTCAAGCTCCAGAGGCTCGTCATATCAGACTCTTACGGTGGAGAAGCCGATATCAAAAGTGCAGATGACGGGCTTGAAGCTACCCTCAGATCGCTCAAGGTCTTGAGCCCGCAGGGACAGGGAGAGATATTGAACGGCAACCTTGCTCTCAGTGGAGCTTTGTCATTGAGCCACGGCAAACAAGGTGAGTTATTGCTCAATTCGGCACTGCGTACGGCCGGAGCGGGTAATCTGTCCGTATTCCTCGCTGAAATAGGCAAGAGCGAAAGCTCGACAGTCATATACCTCAAGCCCGAGGCCGATGAAGATGACTTTGTGCATGAGGGAGAAAGGGCATATATGAAAGAAAGAGAGGCCATCAAGAAACGGGAGGAAGAACTGCGCGAACTCAGAAGCAGGAACTCATCTCGATTCATAGCTCAGGTGAGCCTCACGACGGACCCGCAGGTCAGGCTCGGAGCAGACCTATCCGGAGGCGGCGACATCTCCCTGACAGTGGACGGAGGCGGTACCGTAGACATAGGCTACGACAGTGACAACGAAGGCATTACACTCGGAGGAGATTACACGATAGAAGACGGTGATTTCTTACTCAGTGCGGCAGGACTCATCAACAAGAGTTTCGACATAGAGAACGGAAGTTCGCTGAGATTCTCGGGCGATGTCATGAACACCGACCTGAACATAACCGCATCTAACACCGTCAAGGCTACTATCGGGACTCTGATTTCCGACACCACGTCAGTGTCAAGCAGAAGGGACGTGATATGCCGACTGAGCGTAACTGGAAAAATCAGCAATCCCCAGCTGGCATTCGGCATCGACATTCCGGATCTCGACCCCACCACAGAGACTCTCGTAAGGAGCGAACTCAATACGGAGGACAAGGTTCAAAAGCAGTTCCTCGCCCTCATTGCCACCGGCTCATTCCTGCCCTCTGCACAAAGCGGTATCACCAACACACTCGGTTCTTCATTCATATTGAGCAACTTAAGCAGCCTCGCATCCGGGCAGATCACCAGTATGTTGCGCAATGCCGGCATTCCGCTCGACGTTGGCGTGGGCTATACCCAAAACGAGGAAGGCAAGGACATAGTCGACCTCAATGTAAGCACACAATTCTTCGGCAATAGAGTGGTTGTAAGCGGCTCGCTTGGAAACCGCAAATATAGCACGACAAGCTCCGACAATGTAGTGGGCGACATCGACATAGAAGTGAAACTTGACAAGAGCGGACAGTTGCGTACCAAGTTGTTCTCGCACTCCGCCGACGATTATACAAATTATCTTGACAATACCCAGCGAAGCGGCGCTGGCATATCCTATCAGAAAGAATTCAATACCTTCGGAGAGTTCTTCCGAAGCCTGCTGCGCAAACGCAGTGACGATGAACTTATCCGACAGGCGGAAAGCCGCGCCAAGCTCAAGACTCTCAAGATAGAAGCACCATCATCACAAGACAATTCTTCACTATGACGGCATACGGAAGATTATTTCTCATACCATCCACTCTCGGAGAGACAGACCCTCATGAGGTCATACCCGCTCCGGTTCTCGCCATCCTTCCGAGAATTGACAGATATGTAGTGGAAAATATACGCAGCGCACGTCGTTACCTCTCGGCAGCAGGACTGCGCGGTCAAATCGACGGGCTAAGTTTCACAGAATTGAGCGAGCACACATCCAACGAGCAAATCGAATCCATGCTGTCCCTGTTTGAAGACGGCCACGACGTGGGGCTGATCAGCGAAGCTGGGCTTCCTGCAGTGGCTGACCCGGGCGCAGGACTCGTAGCTCTCTGCCACAGACACGGAATTGAAGTCGTTCCTCAAGTCGGACCGTCTTCCCTTATGCTCGCACTTATGGGCAGCGGGCTGAACGGTCAGCAGTTCGCATTCAGAGGCTACCTTCCGGCAAAGACCGACCAGCGTCGCAATGCCATAACGGAACTCGAAAAGACCAGTGCAAGACTGCACCAGACACAGATTTTCATCGAGACTCCTTACCGCAACGACACCTTGCTTCAAGATCTCCTGAATACCCTCAAGGGCAATACGATGCTTTGCCTCGCATGCGACATCACCCTTCCGGACCAGTCTATACTCACCCGCAGCGTAGCACAGTGGCGTAGCCAAAAACCTGTCATCGGCAAGCGTCCCTGCGTATTTCTCATTCTGGCACAATGACATCTACACTGGAACTCAAAGGAATGCATTTCCACGCCCACCACGGCTGCTTCCCGCAGGAACGCCGTGACGGAGGCGAATACATAGTGGACTTCGAATGCAAGCTCCCTGACATAGAGAGAATTGCAAGCAGTGATAATCTCTCCGACACGCTCGACTACGGAGCAATTTACGAGATAGTCTCCAAGCAAATGCAGAATCCCTGCAATCTGATCGAGACGGTGGCACACAGGATAGTCGAAGACATCCGACGCACCTATCCGTATTTGGAGCATTTTTCTATAAGAATCAGCAAACTCACACTTCCCATAGACGGGAAAGTCCAAAACTCCGCCATACACATAGAGGTATGAAAATAGCTTTTATGACTCTCGGATGCAAGCTCAATTACGCCGAGACTTCCACATACGAAAGAGGATTCAAAAATGCAGGTTTCGAGGTGGTGTCACCCAAGGATAATGCAGATCTATACCTCATCAATACCTGTTCTGTAACAGCGACTTCCGATGCCAAATCAAGGTCGCTCGTACACCGCGTCCACAGGCTCTCCCCCGATGCCAGAATCGTTGTCACCGGATGCTCGGCACAGCTCAGGCGCGAAGTATTCGAGCAGACCGAGGGCGTATGGAAAGTATTCGGATGCAAGGACAAGGCACGCGTGGTGGAAGAATGCCTGCAGGACCTCGGGCTCAATTCCGACTGCATCAGGAAGAGCGGCATCCCGGACGGAGTATTTGGGGCTTACAGCAGCGGAGAAAGAACGAGGAGTTTCCTAAAGGTGCAGGACGGATGCGACAACTTCTGCGCTTATTGCACAGTTCCCTATGCGAGAGGAGCCAGCCGCAACATCCCCATAGAGGAATGTGTGTGCATGGCGAAGGAAATCGCAGCGCAGGGAGTCAAGGAAATAGTCCTTACCGGGGTCAATACCGGAGACTTCGGTCGCAGCACAGGAGAGAGCTTCCTGGACTTACTGAAAGCCCTCAACAAAGTGGAAGGCATTGAAAGATACCGTATTTCCAGCATAGAGCCCAACCTTCTGAGTGAAGAAATCATAGACTGGATAGCCTCCGGCACCAAGATTCAGCCACATTTCCATATCCCCCTCCAGGCAGGAAGCGATGAGATGCTTTCTGCTATGGGAAGGCACTACACCACCGAGTTTTTCGAGCAGAAGATAAACTATATCAGAGAGAAAATGGGTGACGGGGTATTTTTCGGAATCGACGTGATGGCAGGACTGCCAGGAGAGAGCGATGAACTTTTCAACAAGACACTTGAGTTCCTGCGCAGGGTAAGGCCCGCATTCATTCATTGTTTCCCCTATTCCCGCAGGCCTGGCACGAAAGCCGATGCAATGCCTGGGCAGGTGGATGACAAAGTCAAGAAAGAAAGGGTCGCCGCCTTGGAAGCACTTTGCAACACTCTTCACGAAGAGTTCGTAGCTTCACAGAAGGGCACAAAGCAGAGCGTCCTGTTCGAATCCCGCGAGAAAGGCGGGATGATGAGCGGATACACAGGCAATTACATTCGCGTAAGCAGAGAGTGGAACGCAGCCCTATGTGGTCAGATAGTAGAAGTTGAATTATGAGTGTAAAACTTACTTTTCTCGGAACCGGAACCTCCCAAGGCGTACCTCTCATAGGCTGCCACTGCGGAGTGTGCGCATCCACGGATCCGCGTGACAAAAGACTCCGCGCCTCCGCGCTCGTCGAATACAACGGGCTTACCATAGTGGTAGACTGCGGACCGGACTTCAGGGCACAGATGCTCCGCGCCGGAGTCGATCATCTTGACGCAGTGTTGCTTACGCACCACCACAAGGACCACACGGGAGGGATAGACGAACTTCGCTCATTCAATCTGTTGGAACGCAAGCCAGCGAACATATACTGCGAGAAATATGTAGAGAAAGCCCTGAGGCACGACTATGACTACGCTTTCGCAGAACCAAGATACCCGGGAGCCCCGGAGCTGTGCATACACAATATAGACGGAGCGCATCCATTCTCAATATGTTCAAATATCGCGGAGCCCCAACTCGTATGGGAAAGCGGGGTAGGATACCACCGCGAGCCGAGCAGCTATCAAGGTCCAGTGCCAGAAGTAAAGGTAATCCCAATTCAAGGCTATCACCACAAGAACAAAGACCTCTCAGTCCTCGGCTACCGTTTCGGCGACATAGCCTATCTCACGGATATGAATCTGATAGAAGAGTCCGAATTCGAGAAACTCAAGGGACTAAAGGCCGTCACCATAAACTGCGTCAAGCGCACGGCGCACTTCTCACATTTTTCTCTTGACGAAGCACTTGCATTCTTCGAGAAGGTAGGAGCGCAACAGTCATACATAACGCATATCTCGCACATGCTCCCAGCTCACGCTGATTTCGACAAAGAGCTGCCAGACAATGTACACCCCGCCTACGACGGACTTGTCATAGAGTAGACTTATCTATAAGTTCGCGCGCCACCTCAAGCGCATCGGGAGAGAGTCCTTGAGCCGGATCAGAACAGAAGTCCTTAAGGCTGTTGTCATCCCAATCAGGATGTGAGGCGAACCAGGATTTGAGTTTGGTCTTGGCAGACGTGCGGGCTTTTCTGCAGACATCACATTCTCCGCATGCCTTGGCGTCCATTTCACCAAAGTAACGGAGCAGGAACACGGAACGACATTCTTCGGACTGCTCTACATATTCGCGCATCACTTCGGCACGCTTGCGGGCATTACCCTCAAGAAGGGCGTAACGCTCAGGCTGAAGATCCAGATTGCCGGGACGCAAGCGATTGTGTTTAAGAGTGATAAGAGTAGAATTATCCGCAGGAACATATTTAATTACATGCTCCAGACTCAAGGCATACAATATCTGTCGGAGCGCACCGACTTCGACACCGAGACTTGACGCGACCCTGGATTCGTCTATCGGAACGGGGAATGAGAATATCCCGCTGTAGCGACGCATCAAGATTTCGAGCAGTGCAACCTGCTTCGGGTCAGAGAGTTCCACATCATAAAGCGAAGTGCGCGAAGGCACTATCTTGACGCGAGTAGGTATATCCACATCTTCGTCGTAGATGATATGCCCGGAGTTCTCCAGATAATTGAGCGCATAATGGACCGCTGAACGGGACAATTTGAAGTGCCCGCAGAAATCAGAAACGGAGAACTTGACTTCCCTGCCCACTCCCGTCTCATAGGGTATCTGGAAAAAGATATGCAGTTTCTGATAAATATCTTCAATATAATCGAGAGGAGGGAAACTCGCGGTCAGAAGCTTGCCAAGCCTGTCAATATCCCTCTTACACCATAGCAGAACGGCGTATGAACGCTTCCCGTCACGACCCGCACGACCCGCTTCCTGGAAATAAGCTTCCGGGCTTTCCGGCAGGTCATAATGTATCACCGACCGAACGTCAGGCTTATCTATACCCATTCCGAAAGCATTGGTACACACCATAATGCGAGTCTTTCCGCATTTCCAGTCGTCCTGTCTCGATTCTCTTTGATAAGAGGATAAGCCAGCATGATAACAGTCCGCATTTACACCCTGACTGCGAAGCCATGCAGCAAGTTCCTCGCAGCCTTTGCGGCTTCTGAGATACACGATTCCGCTGCCCTCCACCGAATTGCAGATAGAGAGAAGCTGTCCTCTCTTGTCCTGGGACTCCCGTACTATATAGGAAAGATTGTCCCGCGCGAAACTCGATTTCAGAAGAAAAGGTTCTTTGAATCGCAATTTCTCCATGATGTCCGTGCAGACTTCAGGCGTAGCTGTGGCGGTGAGAGCCATCACGGGTACGCCCACCAAGTCCCTCAACACCCCTATCTGGAGGTATTCGGGACGGAAATCATAGCCCCATTGGGAGATACAATGCGCCTCGTCCACCACGATAAGATTGACAGGCAGCACATCCATATATGAACGAAAAAGCGAAGTGCAGAGCCGTTCTGGGGAGACATAGAGGAACTTGCAATCTGGGTCATAGGCTGCATTGTTGAGAGCAATGTCAACTTCCCGGCGGTTCATCCCAGCGTGCACTGCAATTGCTTTAATCCCACGGGATTCCAAGCCTGCCACCTGGTCTTTCATCAGAGCAATCAACGGAGTCACCACAAGAGCCAGTCCGTCAAGAAGCATTTCCGGGACTTGGAAGCATATCGACTTGCCTCCACCGGTAGGGAGCAACGCAAGCACATCACGCCCCTCCAGAGCGGCATTTATGATGCGCTCCTGCATAGGTCTGAAAGAAGAATAGCCCCAATATTGCTGAAGTATGTCTGACGGCGTCATTTTTGCAGTGTATCCTCCGGTTGTACAAATTGCGGATTGCAAAAATACCGATTTGTTATGACTTGTGCATTGCCTTTTTTATATTAAATTTGCGCACGCATATTAAAATGCGCTTACAGGGTGAAATTTAGAGTTAAAACTTCTATAAAATTATGTCAAAAATAGATCTCAGCAAGTACGGCATCTCCGGTGTGACGGAGGTTCTGTACAATCCTACTTACGAGGTTCTCTACAATGAAGAGACCAAACCCGGACTTGAAGGTTTCGAGAAAGGTCAGGTGACCGAGCTCGGTGCCGTCAACGTGATGACCGGCGAATTCACAGGCCGTTCACCTAAAGACAAGTACATCGTGATGGACGAGAACTCCAAGGACACCGTATGGTGGGACACCCCGGAGTACCACAATGACAACCACCCGATGACAGAGGCTGCATGGGCAGAGGTCAAGGCCCTCGCACAGAAGGAGCTCAGCGGCAAGAGACTCTTCGTTGTCGACGGATTCTGCGGCACCCACAAGGACACCCGCATGAAGATCCGCTTCATCATGGAAGTCGCATGGCAGGCCCACTTCGTGACCAACATGTTCATCCGTCCCCAGAACCAGGCAGAGTTCGACCAGGAGCCTGACTTCGTGGTCTACTGCGCTGCCAAGGCAAAGGTCGAGAACTACGAGGCTCTCGGACTTCGCAGCAGCACCTGCGTCGCTTTCAATGTGACCAGCAAGGAGCAGGTTATCCTCAACACATGGTACGGTGGTGAGATGAAGAAGGGTATGTTCTCCATGCAGAACTACTTCCTCCCCCTCAAGGGCATCGCTTCCATGCACTGCTCAGCCAACACTGACATGAATGGCGAGAACACCGCCATCTTCTTCGGTCTCTCCGGCACAGGTAAGACCACTCTCTCCACAGACCCCAAGCGTCTCCTCATCGGTGACGACGAGCACGGCTGGGACGACGAGGGCGTATTCAACCTCGAAGGCGGTTGCTACGCAAAGGTCATCAACCTCGACAAGGAGTCTGAACCCGATATCTACAACGCTATCCGCAGGGACGCTCTTCTCGAGAACGTGACAGTGGACGAGAACGGAAAGATTGATTTCGCAGACAAGAGCGTGACCGAGAATACCCGTGTCTCATACCCTATCTATCACATCAACAACATCGTACGCCCTCTCTCTCAGGGTCCTGCAGCAAAGCAGGTAATTTTCCTTTCTGCTGATGCATTCGGAGTACTTCCTCCCGTTTCCATCCTCGACCCCGAGCAGACCAAGTACTACTTCCTCTCCGGATTCACAGCCAAGCTTGCAGGTACAGAGCGCGGTATCACCGAGCCTACCCCTACATTCTCAGCTTGCTTCGGACAGGCATTCCTCGAGTTGCATCCTACAAAGTATGCTGAGGAGCTCGTGAAGAAGATGCAGGAGAGCGGCGCAAAGGCTTACCTCGTGAACACAGGTTGGAATGGTACAGGCAAGCGTATCTCCATCAGAGATACCCGTGGTATCATCGATGCCATCCTCAACCACTCCATCGACGAGGCTCCTACCAAGACCATCCCTCACTTCAACTTCGTTGTGCCTACACAACTTGAGGGTGTGGATCCCGCAATTCTTGATCCTCGCGACACCTACGCCGATCCCGCAATCTGGGAGGAGAAGGCAAAGGATCTCGCCGCACGTTTCATCAAGAACTTCGCAAAGTACGAGACAAACGAGGCAGGCAAGGCTCTCGTAGCCGCCGGCCCGAAGCTTGACTAATTCCATACAGGAATAATATAATAAAGAGGATGGCTATTAGGTCATCCTCTTTTTCATTCCCATGCGAATCCAGTCAACAGAGAAGATAGCACTTTTGTCGATGTTATTTTGAAATCATTCGCACAATTACTAATTTTGCGACCTTTGCAGGATATTACCTGCCTATGTACTAAAGCCTATATTATGCAAGCAAATATTGTTGAGGTAACTTCAGATAAGCAACTCAAACAGTTCATCCATTTCCAGAACCATCTCTACGAGGGTAATCCTTATTACACCCCGGCACTCGAATCAGACGAATTTGACACCCTTAGCCCGAAGCGCAATCCCGCCTTCGAGTTCTGCAGTGCGAAATATTGGCTCGCCTATGACGAAAACGGCAAAATCGTAGGGCGCATAGCCGGCATAGTGAATCCCAAGGCAAATGCCAAATGGGGCAAGAATCAGGTCCGATTCGGCTGGTTCGACATTATCGAAGACGAAGAACTTGCAGCCTCACTGCTCAATAAAGTTGCAGAATGGGGTAAAGCTCAAGGACTTACACAGATGATAGGTCCGCTCGGATTCACGGACATGGACAAGGAAGGTATGTTGGTGGAAGGTTTCGACCGCCCCTGCCCGTTCACAACGATCTACAACCATCCCTATTACCCTGCCATCTTGGAGAAGATAGGCTTCACCAAGGACATAGACTGGGTCCAGCGCAGTGTCCACATGCCCGACACCCCTGAGATGCAGGAGAAAATCGACAAGATTTACAAAGCCGCCGACATGGTGGAGAAGCGATATGGGTTGCACATTGCCGAGAGCAAATCCGTAAAGGATATAGCCAAGCGTTACGGACACAAGATCTTCGAAATGTACAACGACTCTTACGCTAATCTTTTTGAGTTCACCCCGCTTACAGACAAGCAGATAGACTTGATGATCAAGACCTTCGTCCCGCTGATGGATAAAGATTTCGTATCGCTGCTCGTAGACAATGACGACAATATCCAGGGATTCGCATTCTGCACCCCTTCACTTACCAAGGCATTCCAGAAGAACAAAGGCAAGCTGTTTCCCTTCGGCTGGATACCTCTAATCAAAGCCTTGAAGGGCAAAAACGACACCCTCGAAGCCCTGATGATAGGCCTCGCACCTGAAGCTCAGAACAAGGGAGCATTCGCGCCTATGTTCAAGCACATACATTCCAACTGCGTGAAGCGCGGTATCAAGACCATTATGAACAACCCTCAGTTGGAAGACAACTACAAGGTGATGAACATATTCCAGAACTTCAATCCCGAGTTCTATATGCGTCGCCGCTGCTACAAGAAAGATATTTAGGAGTTATTTGAATTAGTTTTCCGATGCAGCATAACGAATCTCGGAAAGCGAATCCAAACAACTTCTCAGAAGCTTTTTCCTACAATTCCCTGAGCTTTTCGACAAGCCCGGGGAATGTTTCTTCCAGCCGCACCGGACGCCCATCCCTATCCATTAGACAATGGGTACTCTCGGCCGTACACACGGTAACCTCACCGACCTTCATCTCGTAAACGAAGATAAATTTGAGCCCTCTCATCTCAGAAAGCCTGGTGGTTATCTGTACTTTGTCCGGGAAACGGGTAGGCTTGCGGTATCTGACTGAGATTGAGACAACCGGAGAGACATAACCCGCCGTTTCGATTTCATTGAAAGGAAAGCCCAATTGCTCAAGCACATAGCACCGAGCTTCTTCCATAAAGCGCACATAGTTGGAATGGTGCGTTATACCCATGGCATCGCACTCGTAGCATTTGACATCGTGAATGTAAGCGTCCATCTTCTTAAAACCGTTTTCAAGATCAATCATAAAAACTGCCGGCGAGAATCATCTCAAGTCTGGCGCACAGCCTCTCTACCGGAGCATCCTTGAGAATGACAGTTTTATCCTTATCCAAGAGATACAACGACGGGATTGCCCTGATATTGTAAAGTCCCCCGTCTCTGATCACGAACAGCGGATCGAAGCCGCATAACCACGCGCGAGGGTAGTCCGAGAGATGTTCCCGCCACGACTCAAGATCCTCATCTATGTAAATATCAAGTACTTTTACGAAACCCGTATCAATAGCGGAATTGATAAGTTCAGACGCGCCCAGATATCCGGCAATTTCCTTGCATGCATGACAGCCGGGATTACCGAAAAGAAGCAGTGTATACTCGGCATCCACATCCGAAAGCCTCATCCTGCGCCCCCTCGCGTCCTCAAAGATGAAATCCGCAGCCGCAGCGCCAACCGCATTCAGCGAGCAGAGACGCGCGAGACGCAAATACTCTTCTCCCCCTACTCTCGCCGCAAGCACTCCGAACAGGTCTTCGTCACGATATGGAGAATTGGGGTCATATAGATACTTCCGGGCGAGAGGAAGCACACGAAGCGAATCCTTCTCATAAATAGAGAGCAAAGACTTCTCCGACACGGCATGTGGAACCGATAGGCTCAATGCCGCCCAGTCCGCAAAGGCCTGCTCAAAAGCAAGACTATCTATGTCAAGAGAATACTTATTCCAGTAATTCCCAACCATATATTCCGCACGCTCCTCGACCGAACTCATCATAGCTGGCGGGACCGGGACTTCAAAAGCCGCCGGCTTGGAATCACGGGTACGCGCACGCCCGCCGCAGGCACATACAAGCGCCACGCAGACAGATAAGCAAAATGCGATACCACAACCCTTCATAGCACACAAAAATAGTGATTTCAGGCGGAAAAATCAGTATCTTTGCCGCGCTAAATCAATGTTCAATGTTAAGGGAAGAAACTGTATTCGGACCAATCCGCAGCCGCAGACTCGGAAGTTCATTGGGAATCAATCTCCTGCCCACAAAAGGCAAGATCTGCAATTTCGACTGCATCTACTGCGAATGCGGCTGGAATAAGGACGGACGGGACGACACCCGAATCCCAAGCGCATCAGAGGTCCGCAGCGCATTGGAGGACAAATTGACCGGACTTCTGCTTGAAGACAGCCATATTGACTCCATAACATTTTCCGGAGACGGAGAGCCCACCCTCAACCCGGATTTTCCGCGCATCATCAACGACACGCTGCAACTCAGGGACGCATTCTGTCCTTCAGCCAAAGTCAGCGTATTGTCCAATGCCACAAGGGTTCATATACCCGAAGTCTTCGATGCCCTACGCAAAGTGGACAATCCCATAATGAAAATCGACGCCCCGACCGATGCATTGATTCAAAAAATCAACCGCCCGGCTCCGGGATATAGCGTAGAGAAGGTCATTGAGGCATTGGAACAGTTCGACGGGGACTTCATACTCCAGACTATGTTCCTCAAGAGCAAGGACTTCGACTCTTCCTCAGATGAGGTCCTGATACCCTGGATGGATATAGTCCGAAGACTCCAGCCGCGCGAGATCATGGTCTACACCATAGACAGGCCCACCCCGGAAGAAGGGCTGGAGGCATTCAGCAGTGCGAGACTAAAAGAATTAGTTTCCCCTCTGACAGAAGAAGGTTTCAAGATTCAAGTCAAAGGCAAATAAGAAATCTTCAGTGGCAATAGATTAACAAAAGAAAAAATTCTTAAGATGGCAATAGATACAGCATATCTCGACAGATACGAACAGATACTTTCAGACGGACTTGTAAAGGTCTGCCAAAGCAAGGGCGTCCTGAGCACAGAACTGCTTTCCTGCCCCGATGTAGAAGGCAAATGGAATGACTATGTCAAAGACTATGTAGCCGACGCTGTGGAGAATTTCAATGACTATCCCGAAGCCGCGCTCGCGTGGGCGGCATTCCTCGGAATGGGAGTGTCAAATAACTGGGACAAAGACTGGGATGCGCACAAGAACGACAGCTACAACTCCTACTATGGAAGCCGCGGCTGGGACGATATGGATGAGAACATTCTCTACAATCGTCTTCACCTTGACCCCGAATGGGCGGCGAAAGTAAGTTCAGCTATGGAAAGCTGCGCCGCCGCCACACTCGGACTCATAAGGCATGAGCAAATCGAACCTCAGACCGAACTCGGATTCTACATCCTCAACCGTTCCTACAACGTCATGTTCAGGGTAGGCGAAAGCGTTGAACTCGAAAGGCTCGGTTACAAGAAGGTACGGATAGACTCTATCAAGTAAAGCCTGACTAACCGCAATAGAAGTACTTAGCGACGAGTTCAGCAACAAGGGAAGGATCACGGTCAATCCTCTCGCGCAAATCCGAATCTCCGTATGTGCGGAGCTGTTTGAGCACACCGTCTATCATCGCGGGAGCAAACACCCCGTCAGACTCGTATATGGCCCTGTCTTTCTCAAGACAATCCGCTGCCCCTGCGCAACTTGCAGGCAGAGACGAAAGAGCTGACAGCATAGAGGAATTCTCTTTGCTGTGGATATTGACAGCCACATAAGTCTGTTCGGCAATAGCAAGAGCCTCTGAAGGATCCATTTCAAGACCGACGCGGCACGCCACGCAAAGCCCGGCCATCAGTTCGTAAATATCGGCAGAGCCGTCAGGTGAACGCATTTCCACCGTCTGTTTGGACGAGCCCATACGCCCACTCTCCCCTGCAGTTTCAAGAGGATTGGCAGCAGCGCAAAGATCTTTGCCACTTGTCCAGCCAAGAGGCACTCTCACAAGCGCAGAACGGTTGGAATCTCCCCAGCAGATATTGGTAGGAGCCTCCTGATGAGGCACGAGACGCAGGAAAGAAGAAGGATTCTTGTTTCCGAACGCGGTTATGGAAGGAGCGAGTTTCATCATGCCCGCAATTGCACGGCGTGCCACATCAGACAACACCCCTCCGTCCGTCATAGCATTTCGATCTCCGTCCATGATTCTCATGTGGACATGCATGCCGCTGCCGGCTTCACCCACAATGATTTTGGGAGCGAAAGTGACATCCAAGTCATATTGGAGAGCGAGGTTACGGATTATCCATTTGGCTATGAGAATCTGATCTGCAGCCTCTTCTGCAGGACAAGGCAAGAATTCTATCTCATTCTGCTCATAGGATTTGCCATCCAGGCAGAAACATCCCACCTCACTATGCCCGTATTTGATTTGACCTCCACAAGAAGCGATAAGCTCCATACACTTGAGTCTAAAGGGAATATTCTTCATGAAAGGTCCGCTCTCATGATAACCTTTCTGTTCCGTTCCGGGGAAAAGCGACTGCTCCGGGGCTATCACATAATACTCAAGCTCCGCCATGGCCTCAAAACTGTATCCCGTCGAGGAACGGAAAGCCTCGACACTGCGGGACAGGGTCGAGGCGGGGTCACACTCGAAGCGATTACCTTCACTGTCAAAGAAAGAGCAGAGGAAGTCCAGAGTGGGAATTTCCGCGAACGGATCTACGAAAGCACTCCTGAAGCGGGGTACTATATAGAGGTCGCTTTTGCCTGGCTGCACGAATGCAGGAAACAGGCTTGAGCCGTCGACCCTCTCGCCCTGAGTCAGTATGGTATCCAGATAATCGGCGTCATTAATGACGAAGTCAAGAGACTTGAGCCTGCCGTCCTGCGCCGGATACTTGAACGACACCATACGTATCTCCTCCGACTTGATGAACGAAATAATGTCTGCCTTGGTAAACTCCCCTGGCTTCTTGCCGGTCACCCGCGCCAAAGGATTCGGGTTAAGAGATTTATTCATACTCATAAATATAAAGCGGATGCTGTATGAACAGCACCCGCAATATTACATTGTTTTTAAGCCTCTTCAGTTGCTGCCTCAATCTTCTTCATCAAGGAGAACATGATAACTGCCGCTATCAGACAAAGGGCGATGAGTATACCCCAGTTGGCCATGAGAGGGACCTTGTTCCACAACTTGGAAGGAATCATACTCAAATAGTTGCCGAGTGCCGTTGCAGCGAACCAACCGCCCATCATCATTCCCTTGTACTTGGGAGGAGCGACCTTGGTCACGAAACTGATGCCCATAGGAGAAAGCAGAAGCTCAGCAAAGGTCAGCGTAAGATATGTGCTGATGAGCCAGCCCGGACTGAGAATGCTCTGAGTCTCGCCTTCGCCCAAGTCCATAGGAGAAATCAAGCCCTTGGAAGCAATGGTGATAATCACGAAGCCGAGAGCCGCAACGAGCATACCATATGCAATCTTTCGGGGAGAAGAAGGCTCCTTACCCTTCGCTGCAAGAGCGCCAAAAATCGCCATCGACACGGGAGTAAGCGCAATCACGAAGAAAGGATTGAACTGCTGGAAGTCTGAAGGCTGTGCATAGGTAGGATCCGCCATACCGGCATAGAAAGCGTATGCTCCGCCCCAAAGCGAAAGAGTAGCTGCAGCGCTTATGATCTTTCCTTTTTTGGTCTCCGACTGGAACACCGAGAATAGCGTATAGATGGAGATTGCTATCAAAGCGAGACTTCCGATATTAAATCCGAGTCTCATGCCGCCAGAAACGGTGAGATTGGTGTATTTCTTAGCGAAGAATGTAAGTGCGGAACCGTTCTGATGGAAAGCCATCCAGAAGAATACCACCACGGCGAACACAAGAATCAGAGCCACGATCCTGTCCTTGGTCTGCTTAGGGGTGAGTTCCACTACATTTCCATTTGTGGCTTCAGCCTGCTTGGTATTGACATCCGCGTGCTTGAACCAGCTACGGCAGGAGTAATAGATCGCTATGGAAAGAATGAGTGACACGCAAGCCACGGCGAAGCAAAGACCGTAGGCACCGGAAAGGGCCTCCAGATATTCAGGGGCCTGATTTGCAGCATCATACACGAAGCCATGCGAGTTCAGATAGACATTAGTGATCTTCTTTGCCATCGCAGGAGCGAACATCGCACCGATATTGATCGCCATATAGAAAAGCGAGAATGCGGCGTCGCGCTTGGAAGCGTATTTGGGATCATCGTAGAGATTGCCGACAAGCACCTGAAGATTACCTTTGAACAATCCTGTACCGATAGCGACGAGGGCGAGGCCTCCGAACATCACCAGTTTTGCGGTAGTGCCGCTGCCGACCGGCAGCGATAACGACAGATAACCCGCAAACATTACCAAAATGCCTATCGTGACGCACTTGCCGTAACCGATCTTATCGGCAAGCATACCTCCGAAGAAAGGCATAAAGTACACGCCTGCAAGGAAAATGGCATACACCTGACCGGACATGGCCTCATCCCAGCCGAATTTCGCCTGCATGAGCAATGTAAGAATGGCCAGCATCGTGTAGTAGCCGAAGCGCTCTCCGGTATTGGCGAGAGCGAGGGCAAATAGACCCTTAGGTTGACCTTTAAACATATTGTAGAATTAATTAGTTTCTTCTGCAGCGCAACTGAAGCCCGCTTCGCGATGCGCAATCCTACAAATTTAATAATATTTGGAAATTGTTTCAAATATTCCGTACCCGCGAAAATTTGGTCCAGGCAGATGTCGGATGTGCGTTGGACTATTGCGACAACGGTTTCAGTCCGACGGCAACGGTCTGCAAATTTCATTATGGATGATTTCTCCGCAGCTATTAATTTAGCGGGATTCTTAGTATATTTGCCCTAATGCGGAAAACTCTCATTACGGCGCTGATGCGCCTACTTTCGGCACTCCCGCTCGGGGTGCATTATGCCAACGCCCACTTCATCGGATGGATGGCCCGTTGCATTGTAAGATATAGGACCAAAATAGTCTGGGACAACATCACGCATGCATTCCCGGACAAAAGCGAAAAGGAACAGAAACGCATATACAAGGACTTCTACCTGCATTTCGGACAGATAGTCTGCGAGACAATATGGTTCGGAGGCAGTTCTGGCAAGAGAATCCGCGCATCCCACATCGGCGAGCTCGCAAACCCGGAGGAGTTCAGAAGACTCCAGCAGGCCTCACCCAATGGTACCGTAGTACTCTATGCGCACTGCGGCAACTGGGAGGTACTCGGAGGATTCCCATTCTACAACTACAAGACCGACGAAGTATTCCTTGACAACAAGACAGGTATCGTAGTCTACAAGAAAGTCAAAGATCCCGTATGGAACGAGATTTTCGAAGAGAACAGACTTCATCCGCTCGACACGGACGACCATTCTTTCTATATCGAGTCGGCCAACTTCCTCAGACATGTCATCTCGCACAAGGAAGACAACCGTTTCTATGTATTCGGCACGGACCAATGGCCCTATTACAACGCAAACTCCTACACCATAGTGAATTTCATGCACCGCAAGACGCGCAGCATGGATGCCGCTGCAACCATAGCACGCAAGATGCACATGGGAGTGACCTACCTTTCAATCAGAAGGCGCGAGGGCGGAAAGAAGTATGTCTACGAGCTCAAGACCATAGCCGACGACGCCTCCACACTCAGCGTACAGGAAATCATAGATTCATATTACAAACATATAGAAGAAGACATCTACGCAGACCCCGGGAACTACCTCTGGTCTCACCGCAGATGGCATGATACAGAAGACACAAGATGAAGAAAAGTTTAAAAATTCTACTGGCTGCAGCATTGAGCCTGAGCCAGGTTTGTGCCTTTGCCCAACAGAGTGTGGGCTTCTACACCCTCCCCTCCACGCGCATCAACATCAAAGTTGAATGCACACTCGAAAGCTTCACCGCAGGCAAATATGCAGCCTTTGCGAAGGAACTTCTCGGAGAAGACGTAAGGACAAGCGATGAGATCACACTCAAACACATCCATGTGGATGTCAATGCTGTATCGCATTATGACCCGTGCGAGACCTATCCTGTAGTTCTCACCGACCAGAGCATAGCGATGCTCGACAACCTCAGAAACAACAATCTGATTGATTATGGTTGCCCGATGATTGCCGGACAGACATCCGATGAATGGGAACAGCTGCAGGACAAGAGCCCATGCCATATCGGTCCAATTCCGGAATTGGACGAAGAGGCAGACAGCATAAAAAAGACCGAACCTGTCCTTGACCCTACATTCCAGGCCGCCAAAGATGCAGCCGAGCGCATTGAATCCTACCGTAAGGACATTTACCGCATTCTCATCGGAGACACCGACGCGACCTACAGCGGAGAGGCCCTTCAAGCCGCAGTGAACGAGTTGAGAGCAATGGAGAGCAGCCTTCTCAAACTATTCAGAGGAAGCAGCACAAGCATTAAGCAGAGCCGCGAGTTCTCATTGTCCCCGACATCAGACGGATTGTATCCGGTCTTCAAGATAGACCCCACACATGGTCTTGTCGCAGCTGACAAGAAAGACAAAAACGCATGGACACTCAAGCTCGTCACAGATAGAAAACCTTCTATCTCAGAGATTTGCGAAGAATATACAGGCAAGAACAAAGAAGCCTCACCGGAGAGTTTCAGTTGGAGAGTACCTGCCGTATGCAGCGTTAGCGTCACAAAGGGAAACGAGCAGATAGCCAAAACACAGATTCTTGTGTATCAACTCGGCGAGACATTTACATACAAGTTTTACAATAAATAACTCATACTATGACCATCAAGGACCTCACTCCATCAGTTGTATGGAACAATTTCTACGGAATCACCCGCATTCCCCGTCCCTCAAAGCACGAGGAAAAAATCAGAGAATATCTCCTCAACTGGGCAAAAGAGCACGAAGTGGAAGCCTTCTGCGATGAAACGGGCAATGTAATCATGCGCATCCCCGCCACTCCCGGTTACGAGAACCGCAAGGGCGTGATACTCCAGGGACACATGGACATGGTTCCCCAGAAGAACTCCGATGTTCAACACGATTTCCTTACCGACCCCATCGAGACAAAGGTTGAGGGCGACTGGCTCAAGGCATGTGGTACCACCCTCGGCGCCGACAACGGACTTGGCGTGGCACTTGCCCTTGCAGTAGCTGAAGACAAGAGCGTCGAGCACGGGCCTATCGAGATTCTCGTCACATACGATGAGGAGACAGGCATGACTGGAGCTGCAGCCCTCAAGAGCGGGATTCTCAAAGGCGACATCCTCATCAATTTGGACTCCGAGAGCGAGGGCGAGTTGTATGTGGGTTGCGCCGGTGGTCTCGACGCCTCAGCAGAAGGCTCCTACGAGAGCACACCTGCATCAGCAGAAGAAAAAGCATACAAATTCGCCGTCAAGGGTTGCCAGGGCGGACATTCAGGCATGGACATAGTCCTCTACAGGGCAAATGCCAACAAGCTTGCAGCCCGCATACTCAATGAAGTGCTCAAATCCGAAGCTCTCCGCATCGCAAAACTCGAAGGCGGGACACTGCGCAATGCAATCCCCCGCGAGTGCTTCGCCACAGTACTCGTAAAAGACGGCGACAGGGTTACTGAGATCATAAAGAATATCACCGCCATACTAAAGAGCGAATATGCAGAGACAGACCCTTCACTCGAAGTTGTATTCGAACCTACAGAGGAGAAACCAGAGATGGCAGCAAACTCAGATGACAGCACTCGTATCATCAACGCAATTCTCGCCTGCCCTGACGGAGTCGATAGAATGAGCGCAAGCGTCGAAGGACTCTGCGAGACCTCCAACAACATGGCAATGGTCGGAGTATCCAACGGCAAATGGTTTGTCAAGAGCCTACTCCGCAGCTCCGTAGACAGCGCAAAGATGGCACTTGCAGACAAGATGCAGGCGGTATTCGAACTTGCAGGAGCCGGAATCACATTCACCGGAGCATATTCAGGTTGGAAGCCCAATCCCAATTCGGAGATACTTCATATCATGAAGGAAGTGTACTCCAAGCGTTTCGGCACGGAGCCCAAGGTCATGGCAATCCACGCAGGTCTTGAGTGCGGCATACTCTCCGGAGCATATCCCAACTGGGACATGGTCTCCTGCGGCCCGACACTTCTCAGCCCCCACTCCCCTGACGAGAGAGCTTACATCCCTTCAGTCCAGAAAGTCTGGGATTTCCTCAAGGATGTGCTCGCAGCAATTCCGGAATGCGAGAAGAGATAAAGAATCAACTCATCGAATGGGCGGAGTTGTACAACGACCCCGCCTATTTTGAAGAAGACCCCATAGCCTTTCCGCGTCAGATGGCACGGAGAGGCTCTTCGCTTCAAGACATTGAGATTACTGCCCTGCTTTGCGCCCATCTTGCATGGGGAAGGAGGGCGATGATAGTCAGGGACTGCAACAGACTCCTTGACGAGATGCAGTGGAGACCGTACGAATACATACTCGCGGGAAGCTATCGCGATGACGACACGAGCCTACACCGTACTATCAAATGGAGCGAAATCGCAGCGATTTGCGGACGACTGCGCGATTATTACGCTGAAGCACAGAGCCTTGAGAGCCTGCCGATGGAAGAAATGCGCACGCGCATAATCGGAAGCAAGCCGGACAAGAATGCAGCCAACAAGAAGCTGCATATGATGCGACGCTGGATGGTCCGACGCGACGGCAAAGTAGACCTCGGGCTATGGAAGAACAGTCCTCCAAGCGAACTGATCATACCGCTGGACATACATGTCTACGAGCAGGCCCAAGCGCTCGGGCTCAGCAACAGGACATCCAAAGACATACGCACCGCCATAGAGATAACTGATTCTTTCAGACTTATATGGCCGGACGACCCCGCAAAAGGCGACTTTGCCCTTTTCGGATATGGAGTAAGCAATCCCAAACATTGACGCAAGATGCCAAGACTCTACATACTTGCCGGTTGCAACGGCTCGGGCAAAACGACAGCCTCCTACACCCTGCTGCCGGAGATGTTGGAATGTCGCGAATTTGTCAACTCCGACGAGTTCGCCAAAAGCCTCTCGCCCTTCGACCCGTCGGCAGCCTCGGTCTCCGCGAGCCGATATATGCTGCTCAAAGTCAGATACATGCTCTCAAAAAGAGCAGATTTCAGTATCGAGACGACACTCGCTACCCGCTCGCTTGTCAATATCATCAAACAAGCAAAATCGCTGGGTTACATAGTCACCGTGCTCTATTTCTGGGTCAATTCACCGGAGCTTGCGATCAAAAGAGTACAGGCAAGGGTCGCAGCGGGCGGACACAACATCCCGGAAGAAGTAGTCAGACGCCGTTATGTGATGGGCTTGAAGTATTTTTTCGAGACCTATTCGCCCCTCTGCGACAGATGGATACTCGCAGACAATTCCAGAATCCCCTTCAGCATAGTAGCTGAGGGCAACAAAACAGACACACACATCAGAGATGAAGCCAAATACGAAAGCATCAGAAATATTTGCTATCCCGACCAAGGACCTGGAACTTCCACTGAAGGAAGCCCTGAGTAGCGGCGGAGACTGGTGCGACTTATACATAGAAGACAGCATCGCGGCATCGGTAATGCTCCGCGATGCGCAAGTAAGTTCCGGTGCATATACAAGGGACTGCGGATGCGGAGTAAGAGTTCTCGAAGGAGAGAAAACGGGCTACGCATACTGCGAATCCACGCGTCTTGAAGACATCATGGATGCCGCAAGGGCAGCTTCCGCAATCGCCTCTCGCGATTCAGGAACAAGCATCCAGATAGGCGAGCGCAGGATAATCGAGCCTTCCGGAAACCTTTACCCCATGATTCAGGACTGGAGAGAAGCCGAAGTGGCGTCTTTCATCCCGGGACTGCACAGGCTGGAGGAGGCGATACGCGCCCGCGAAAGCAGGACAGACAAGGTTCGTGCTTCACTGTCATACTCTCTGAGTCAAGTACTTATGTACAATTCTCTCGGGGAGCTCACAACGGATATCCGCCCGCTCTGCAGCTTAAGCGTATCCGCCACATTCAGAAGCGGAAGCCGTCTCGAGAGCAAGAGCACATCGAGAAGTTACAGGATGGGCGCGGAATTCCTTTCGGACGAACTTATAATGGAGACCGCCGAGGCTCTCACCAATGATATTGACAGGCTGTTCGAAGCCGGCAGGCCCAAAGGCGGAGTGATGAATGTTGTGATGGGAGCCGGCACCTCGGGCATTTTGCTCCATGAAGCTATGGGACATGCTTTCGAAGCGGATTTCAACCGCAAGGGTCAGTCCATCTTCTCCGACAAAATGGGTAAGCAGGTGTGTCCCAAAGGCATAAACATCGTAGACGACGGCACAATCCCCTTCCAGAGAGGCTCGATAAACTTCGATGACGAGGGTGTGCGCGGACAGAAGACCTACATGGTAACTGACGGCATACTGACATCCTACCTGCACGACCGCATCAGCGCATCCTACTACGGAGTCGCGCCCACAGGCAACGGCAGGAGGGAAAATTTCCGCTTCAATCCCATTCCCAGAATGCGTTGCACCTATATGGAGAACGGCTCCGACGGCACTCTCGAAGATCTCATACACATGGCAGGCAACGGCATCTATGTAGATGATTTCTCTAACGGAGAAGTACTTATAGGTCAGGGAGATTTCACTTTCTATGTCAAGAGCGGATACATGATAGAGAATGGTCGTCTCACCGCGCCTATCAAAGATGTCAACATCATAGGGAACGGACCGCAGGCACTGAGCCAAATCCGCGCTGTCGCCTCCGACCTCAGAATCGATCCCGTGGCATGGACCTGCGGCAAGGGACAGAGCGCAGCTGTCGGTTGCGGCATCCCTTCAGTGCTGATTTCGGGTCTAAGTGTAGGCGGAGAATAGCTTTTATCTAAACAACTCCAAAGATGATAGAAAGAAACGATATACTTACCGCAGAACTCTGCCTGTCACTTGCCGCCAAACACGGTGCGCAATCATGCAGGGTAACTCTATCCAAGAGCCGCAGCGACAATTTCGCGACACTTAACGGAGAGATAGACAGCGTAAGCCGGAGTTCGGACAGAAGCGTCATACTTGCGCTTTTCGTAGACGGACGCTACGCCTGCTTCTCCACCAACCAGCTGGGAGAGAGCGCACTGGACGAATTCATCAGACAGGCCGTGCACCTCACTTCGAGCCTTGCAGCAGATGCTTGCAGGGCATTGCCGGCCCCCGAGAGATACTGCAAATCGGCAGTTACAGGAGACGAACTTGAGCTATGCGATGAGAACTATCAGAGCATCAGCGAGAAAGACAAACGCAACGAGGCTCTCGAAGCCGCCATATTCGGAAAAGATACTGCGAATGGGTACAAACTGATTTCTGAAGAAGGTGAATACAGCGACTCGCTGAGCGAGACCCTGCTGATGGATTCAGCGGGACTGCACTGCGTCAGACGGGAGACTTCATTCGACTACTACGCGGAGGTCAGCATTATGGACGGAGAGGGGCGCAAATACAGCGCATACAGCTGGGACTCCTCCACCAGAAAATCAGGACTCAACCTGAATGCCGTGGGTCTCAAGGCATTGGATAAAGCCGTAAGAAGCATAGGCTCAAAGGCTGCACCCGGAGGCAATTACACCATGATAGCGAGCAATGAGATATCCGGGAGACTGCTCACTCCCCTCCTCAACGCACTCGGCGGCTACGCACTCCAGCAGGGGGATTCGTTCCTCGCGGATAGCCTGGACAAGAGCATATTCGGAGAATCGCTTACAATCATAGACAATCCCCACATCAAGGGCGAAGGCGGATCAAGACTGTTTGACTCCGAAGGTGTCGCCACGATCAAAGCTCCCGTCATCGAGAAAGGCGTGGTGAAAAAGTATTTCCTCAACAGCTACACCGCGGCCAAGATGGGGCTTGAACCGACCATAGAAGACTGCAGCAGAGCCGAAGTCCTCCCATACGGAGAGGGCATGAACGACAGCGAAGCCATGATGAAAGCATACGGCGACGGCATACTCGTAACCGGCTTTGTAGGAGGAAATTGCAACTCGACGACAGGAGATTTCTCCTACGGAGTGGAGGGCTTCCTGTTCCGCGACGGACAAATCGTACATCCAATAAGCGGCATGCTCATCACGGGCAATATGATAGAATTGTGGAAGAACCTGCTCGCCGCAGGCAAAGACGCGAGGAGATGTGCCGTCAAGCTTGTCCCATCACTTGCATTCTCAAATGTAAGCTTCAGTTAAGAGACCGCTTCGGGAATTTTGAAAATATCAAACAATATCAAATAAATCATGAAAGTAGAAAAGAACAAAGTAGTATCGCTGAGCTACACTCTCGTAGTGGACGGCGAAATCGCAGACAAGGCAACATCAGACAAACCCCTCCAGTATATACAAGGGACCAATATGCTCCTGCCCCGCTTCGAGCAGGAAGTTGCAGACAAGGAAGTCGGTGACGAAGTCAGCTTCACACTCAGCCCCGAAGAAGGTTATGGAGTCCACAAGAAAGAATATGTAATCGAGCTTCCCATTTCAGCATTTGCCGTAGAGGGAGAAGTGCGCAAGGAACTGCTCGTCATCGGACGCGTCATACCTATGCTTGACAGCTATGGAAATGTCCTTCAGGGCACGGTACAGGCAGTAGGCGAGGAGACCGTCACTATGGACTTCAACCACAGGATGGCTGGCAAAACCCTCAATTTCAACGTAAAAGTCGAAGCGATACGCGAAGCGACGGAGAAGGAACTCACCGAAGGTCTTCACGGAGAATACCTCCCCAAGGAAGAAGATGAATGCCGCTGCCACAAGAATAAAAACGGAGAAGGCTGCTGCAAGGATAAAGGTGAATGCCACCACGAGGACGGTGAGCACGGCCACTGCTGCCACGAAGAGGGCGAGTGCCACTGCAACGAGGAGTAACAAAACTGACTCTTGGTCATTTAGACAGACAAATCCCTATTTACAGAAAGAAACTGCTTCGGGAGTCCGTCATGACAAATGCCCAGGAAAACAAATATCCTCTAAAAGACCAGATTTTTGATACTATCGGCCACTTCTTCCAATAACCAGGAAGGAGTGGAGGTAGCTCCACTTACACCTACGACATCACCCTCATTGAACCACAGAGGGTCTATGGAAGACGCATTTTCAACGACATAAGTACGGGGATTGGCGTCCTTGGCAAGACCCGCGAGCACACGCCCGTTGGAACTCGACACCCCAGACACAAACACCACCACATCATGGCTGCGGGCGAAATCCTCTATCTGCTCGCAACGCTGGCTTACCTGACGGCAAATCGTATTGTGAACCTTGAGCGAAGGGATATGCCTACTCAGAAAATCACACACCTGCTCATATACCTTGGCACTCATGGTCGTCTGCGAGTATATGTCAATCTCCGGAAGAAAATCTATATTTTCATTTACAAGTTCTTGAGCCTGAGCAAGATTCTCAACCACCCAAACCCGTCCCTTGGCATTACCCAAAAGACCTATGACTTCAGGATGCCCGTGCTTTCCGAAGATAATCACATCGCCCAAGGCGGAAGCTATCTTCTTCTGAATCCCGAGCACAACGGGGCAGGTGCAATCTATAATTGACATTCCCCTCTCCAACAAAGCATCATAAACATGGGGCGCTTCGCCGTGGGCACGGATTATGACCGTACTGCCCTGAGAGATGGATGGAAGTTGCTCCTGGGAAATGGCGCGAAGTCCCAAATCAGAGAGTCGTCCCAATTCCTGCCCATTATGGACAATCGCACCGAGAGAATATAGGGTTTCTCCCTGATGCTCCGAAAGATACGACTCCGCCTTACCTACTGCCCTGATAACTCCGGCACAGAAGCCGCCGCGTGGGTCTATGTCAACCCTTCCAATCACCGTAGATAGCGAATTTACCCTGGATAAGACCTACCACCCACTCGACTTCCTGCGAGATATCGAGATTGGAATTATCAAGAATGTAGGCATCTTCCGCACGTCTGAGAGGAGAAGTCTCACGATGCGAATCGATATAGTCCCTATGACGGAGATTCAGTTCCACATCTTCAAGAGTAGCCGGCTTGCCCTTAGTGATAAGTTCGTCGTAACGGCGCCTCGCCCTCACCTTCTCGTCCGCCGTAAGGAAAATCTTGATTTCCGCATCTGGGAACACCGTAGTGCCGATGTCTCTTCCGTCCATCACGGCGCGACGCTTCGAAGCCAGCAGATGAAGCCTTGTATCAACCCATTCGCGCACATAAGGGACAGCCGCGATAGGGCTCACCTGCGAGGATACCTCCATGCCGCGAATCTCGTCCTCAATACAAGTATCCCCCTCATACAAACGATTTTCCGCATCGAAATGCAAGTCGAGGCCACGGAGTCTATCCTCTAATTCCGGACGGATGACATCCATGGCGGAAATAAGTCCCTCCCTCCTTGCAAACAAAGTGACGCCCCTGTAGAGCGCACCGGAATCCAAATACATAAAGCCGAGCCTGCGAGCAATGGCCCTGGCAAGCGAACTCTTGCCCGTAGACGAGCAGCCGTCCACGGCAATCATTATATCAGGAAAAATCTCAGACATAATCTTGTACATTTTGAGGACTGATGACACTGTCTCCAAGAATCAGGAGACGCTCCACGACATTGCGAAGTTCACGGATATTGCCCTTCCAGCTGCGCTGCTGGAGGAGAGCCACCGCTTCCGGGCTAAAAGTCTTGCGCGGCATAGCAGTCTCGTCGCAAATCTGCCCCACGAAGTAATCTACGAGCAGAGGTATGTCGTCCTTGCGCTCGTCAAGTGAAGGTACATTGACAACTATCACGCTGATACGATGATATAGGTCCTCGCGGAAATTGCCTTTTTCGATTTCACTGCGAAGATCCTTGTTGGTCGCGGCTATAACCCTGACATCCACCTTGATACTGGCATCGCTACCGACACGGCTCAACTTGTTTTCCTGAAGGACACGGAGCACCTTGGCCTGAGCTGAAAGTGACATGTCGCCTATCTCATCGAGGAAAAGCGTACCTCCGTCCGCCTGCTCGAATTTGCCTTTGTGCTGCTTGATTGCGGAAGTGAAAGAGCCTTTCTCATGTCCGAAAAGCTCGCTTTCTATGAGTTCAGAAGGGATTGCGGCGCAGTTCACCTCTATGTAAGGGGCTGATGCTCGGTCGCTTTGGGCGTGCAGGCTACGGGCGACAAGTTCCTTTCCGGAACCGTTGGGTCCCATGATCAGAACCCTCGCCGGAGTGGGCGCCACCTTGGAGATAATCTCCCTGACATGGCATATAGGCTCAGACTCCCCTATCATCTTTGCACCTCCGAACACTTTCTTCTTCAATACTTTATTCTGCGAAGCGAGAGAAGCCTTGTCGGTGGCGTTTTTGATAGTGATAAGTATTCGGTTAAGGTCGAGAGGCTTCTCAATGAAATCAAATGCACCTTTTTTGATACAGTCCACGGCGGTCTGTATGTCAGCATGACCTGAAATCATAATTACAGGAGTCTCGACTTCGTTCTCCGACAATGCCGCGAGAACTTCAAGTCCATCCATACCGGGCATCTTGATATCGCAGAAAATCACATCGTAGTGAGTCGCGACTGCCGCTTCCAGACCTTTCTTTCCGTCTTCCGCCACATCCGTCTCGTAGCCCTCGTCGCCGAGAATCTCGCGCATCGAATTGCGGATTGAGCGCTCGTCGTCTATGATAAGTATCTTCATGATTCTATTTGTCAGCTTGTTGAGCTTTGAGCATCGCTTCATGATCAGCCGCAGCACGCTCCACACTTACAGAACGCTTCAACACGAATCCGGCACCGAGATATTTGGTGCGCACGTCGTCATCCGCCGCGAGGGATTCCGGTGTACCCTCTTGAAGGATAGTGCCTTCATAGAGCAGATAAGCCCTGTCCGTGATGGCAAGGGTCTCACCCACATTGTGGTCGGTAATGATGACTCCGATATTCTTGTATTTGAGTTTGGCGATGATGTACTGTATGTCTTCCACAGCGATAGGGTCGACGCCCGCAAAAGGTTCATCAAGAAGGATGAACTTGGGGTCTATGGCAAGGGCACGGGCGATTTCGCAACGGCGACGCTCACCACCCGAGAGCTGTATGCCGAGGGACTTGCGCACCTTGGAGAGGTTGAACTCCGAGATGAGTTGCTCAAGTCTCTCATAACGACGCTCTTTGGGAATGCCTTTCATCTCCATCACGGAGAGAATATTGTCCTCGACTGACATCTTGCGGAATACCGAAGCGTCCTGCGGCAGATAGCCCACACCCATCTCAGCACGCTTGTACATAGGGAGCTTGGTTATCTCTGCATCGTCGAGATACACATGGCCTTCGTTGGGGACTATCTGTCCCGTTATCATATAGAAACTGGTGGTCTTGCCTGCGCCGTTAGGTCCGAGGAAGCCGACAATCTCACCCTGGGTGACTTCCATCGACACGCCTTTGACCACAGTGCGCACACCATATCGCTTGACCAGATTTTCGCAACGGAGTTTCATGAAATATGCTATGAAATTATTTTTCTGATAAATAAAACTGTCTTTCCGAATCAGCCTACGCCGGTTTCAAGAATTACTGCCGACATTATGTCCGGATTCTTCTATGTCGTATCCAATTCAAGGTCTTTGACCAGACCTGCAAATTCCGGGCTTTCCTGCATGAGTGCCTTGGCCTTATCGGCATTCATGTATATGACTTTCTCCACCTTTTCGGCAGGAAGTACACCGGGATTGAGCTTCACACGCGAACTCGAAAGCAGATTGCGAATGTCCTTCTCCATCGAAGGAAGCATCTTTTCCCTTATCCAGTCGCGCTGGGCTTCGGAGATAAGTTGGAATTCCACTACGCGCACGCCGCCCTCCTCACCGAGAACCAGTTTCGCATTGGCAATTGCACTCACGAGACGGGGTTTGCCGGCATATGCTTCGGGAAGCTTTTTCCATGCGGCATATATTTCATCATCAGAGGGAAGAGGGTCTGACAGGCTGACCTCCTCACCCTTGGCTTCCTTATTCTCGGAAGCATTGAGGATGGAATCAAGAGAAAGAGAGCTTGCGCTCTTGCGCACGCGGGCACGAGGGGTCGGGGCTGAAGCACTTTGGATAGCTATGTTTGCGGGCGCAGAAGCCGAAGTCTGCGCAGGGCTTTCACTGGGAATTTGAGGTTCAGAAACTGCCGGCTGGGAAGCAGGAGTTACTTGAACCGCAGGTGCCGTCGCTGGGTGCACAGCTGCGCTTTGCGAGGTTGATTCCGGAGATGCCGCTACGCTTTGCTGCGCTGCCGTCGGAGCGGGGTCAGGCTGAACTGATTGAGAAGCAGGAGCGGTTTGAGCTGCCGGAGTTACAGAAGGTTGCACAGGGGCAGTTTGAGGAGCGGAAACATTCGGTGATGAAGGAGCGCTTTGGACAGCGGAGGCAGAAGGCGCTGATTGAGAAACGCCTTGCTGGCTTACCATTGGCGCTGATTGAGACGCGCTCTGCGAAGGGGCATTCTGCAGGAAGCAGAGCTTCATCAACGCAAACTCTATCGCAAGTCTCTGATTTGAAGCGTTTTTAGCAGAAGCCTCGCAAGCCGTAGTAACGGACAATGCATCGTATATGAACTTCACGCTGCACATCTGCGCCTGCTGCATATATCTACCGCGCAGGCTTTCGGGCAGATCGAGCAATGACTCAAGCTTGCCCGTACGGCTCACCAGCAAATCCCTCAGGTGTTCGCCGAGAGAAGCTATGAAATATTGGGAATTGAATCCCTTTGAAAGCACTTCGTCAAGTGTGAGCAGCGCGGTGGCGTAATCTCCTTTGAGGGCGGCGTCCACCATCTTGAACCCATACTCGTAGTCGAGGACTCCGAGGTTATGGAGTACATCTTCGCACTTGATGTCGTTGCCGCAGAATGCCACGCACTGGTCGAAAAGAGTCAATGCATCGCGCATCGCTCCGTCCGCCTTGCGGGCTATCACGTGCAGCGCTTCGTCATCTATCTTGATATTCTCCTTGGCTGCAATGCCTTGCAGATTGCATACTATGTCCGGAACGCTGATACGGTTGAAGTCGTAGGTCTGGCACCGCGACAGGATAGTCGGGAGAATCTTGTGTTTCTCCGTAGTACAGAGGATGAAGATGGCATGTGCCGGCGGTTCTTCAAGGGTCTTGAGGAAGGCATTGAAAGCTGACTGCGAGAGCATGTGCACCTCGTCTATGATGTAGACGCTGTACTTGCCGACCTGCGGAGGTATCTGCACCTGATCCATCAGGGTCTTGATGTCATCCACGCCGTTATTGGACGCGGCATCAAGCTCATGGATGCAGTAGGAACGGCCTTCGGCGAATGACTGGCAGGACTCGCATTGTCCACACGGCTCCATGTCGGAGCTTGGATTCTGACAGTTGATGGTCTTGGCGAATATTCGCGCGGTGGAAGTCTTACCGACTCCACGAGGACCGCAAAACAAGTATGCGTGAGCAAGTTGCCCACGGATTATGGCGTTCTTTAGGGTGCGTGCGATATTATCCTGTCCGACAAGTGTCTCAAAGGAATCAGGACGGTATTTTCGCGCTGATACTACATAGTCTGGCATAGCCTACAAATTTAACAAATTTTAGGCGCAGTTTGAAATCGTCACAGGAAAATAAT
>CAZNDD010000009.1:0-35274 GCA_964571735.1 uncultured Muribaculaceae bacterium
CTTATTTCTTAAGAATGCACCGAAAGATGATGTAGGAAATGCGATGTTGCCGGAAGATGTTGTTGAATTGATGAAATGAATTGACTAAATTAAAGAACTATTAGCGGAGGATATTTAGATAGGAGCACATACGCAATGCGTGAGATTGCTGATACTATTGAGCGCGATATTGCGAGGGCTTTACGACCAAAGCCGGAGAAAGTTCAAGCGGACTATTGGACTATCTACGAGAAAGATTGCTTTGGCTCATACCGATTTCATGAGTTTTGGGAGCTATGAAAATGCGGAGTCTTTTCTTCTGAGAGATAAAACCATCGTCAAGGCGGAACAAAAATACGCAGACCGACGATTCTTTGATGATGGGGTGATATTCCAATCGAAAAAGCGATATATGTCCGACACTCCTGATGGTGACCAAATTCCGGTATTATACTCAATTCATCATTGCTGTTATGACCGCTATCCGGATGAAGCTGATGTATTGGAACTGTCTGATGAGACGATAAATGCGATGAAGTATGAACTGGATTTTGGGTAAATAAAAAAAGTCGCTGAATTTCAGCGACTTCATTATAGTTGGTTCTAATTCGTTGCGGTTAATTGCGATTATCATTTCCCGATGCAGAATTTGCTGAAGATTTCGCCGAGGAGTTCGTGGGTGGTGATTTCGCCGAGGATGGATGAGAGAGAGTCGGAGGCGCTGCGGAGGTCTTCCGCAAGAAGTTCGCCGCTGAGTCCCTGCTGGAGGCTTTCTCGGGCGAGTTGGAGTTCCCTAAGGGCATTGGAGAGGACCTCGTAGTGGCGCTCGGAAGTGACCACGACTCCGTTCCCGTCACCGAGAAGTGATTTCCGCATTTCGTTGATCCTATCTTTCAACGCATCCAGACCGTCGCCTTTCAGGGCAGAAATCTCAACGAGGCTCCCTCCAAGTTTCTCCCGCATCTCCTCAATCCTTTCCGCCGAAACGAGTTCGCATTTGTTGATAATGGGGATAAGACCTTGGCTGTCAGTAGTCTCTGCCTGAATCTGCCGGAGAATCTCGCGAAGCGCAGCGACATCTTCCTGTGCGTCCAAAATGGCGAGCACAATGAGAGACGAGCGCAGAGATGAAAGCGACCTGCATATGCCGATTTTCTCGACCACATCGTCAGACTCGCGCAGCCCGGCGGTGTCTATGAAACGGTAACGCACCCCGTCAATCACTATGGTCTCCTCGATGGTGTCGCGCGTGGTACCCGGAATGTCGGATACAATCGCCCGTTCGTCCCCGACGAGAGCATTCAGAAGCGTGCTTTTTCCAGAATTCGGCGCCCCGACTATGGACACCGGTACGCCGCGTTTGACGGCATTTCCGAGCCTAAAGGAACTCTTGAGCGAAGACACCTTGCCGATGCACGAATCAAGCAGTTGCGCAAGTTGCTCGCGGTCGGCGAAATTCACTTCCTCTTCGCTGAAATCCAGCTCCAGTTCGAGCAATGAGCATAGCCTCACCAGCTCGGCCCTGAGAGCCTTGAATTCCTTTGAATATGAGCCTTTGAGTTGGGAAAGCGCAAAGTCGTGCGAAAGCTTTGAATCTGCCGCTATGATGTCAGCAACTGCTTCTGCTTGAGAGAGGTCCATTTTTCCATTCATGAAGGCCCTTCTGGTAAATTCACCGCCTTGAGCGAGGCGGCAGCCAAAGTCGCAGAGCCTGTGCAGGATTTCGGATGCGATATAGGCCGATGCGTGGCAGCTGATTTCTGCGGAATCCTCGCCCGTGTAGGAATTAGGAGCGCGGAAAAGTGAGACCATTACCTCGTCAAGCCCCTCTATCTCACCATATTTCAGCTCATATCCCTTTGTCTCGGCAGCAGTCCCGTGCTTGAATTTTACGAGCGAATCCACGGCTTCCAGCGCCTGTGGTCCGCTCAATCGGATGATGCTGATTGCGCCTTCTCCAATAGGTGTCGCCGCTGCGCATATTGTACTGTCTGTATCGTATCTCATTGCAATTTGATTAAGCAGCTGTTTCGTTATTTGCGCCGTTTCTCCATCCATTTCACATCGTCACTTGCCGCCGGCAAATTCGAAACTATCTCGAAAATCCGGCATGACAGATCTCGGAAAGCAAATCCAAAACAACTTCTTGCAAATTTAGCGGTTTTTGGGGCTAATGTCCAAAGACTTTCTTAACTTTACGCCATTATGATACGCAAAGTTTTCGTTCCGGACGGCTTCAAAGCCTCCGATATACCTGAGTTCTTTCAGGAAGAAGGTCTTACTTATGAGGCAATTGACATCTGCAATTGGCCTGAGGAATTTCCCTACAAGCCGTTGGTGAAATTTGCAGTGGCGCACTGCGGAGACGCGCTGCTCATCAATTATCGTGTCGAGGAGAAGGGGACAGCTGCAGTCTGCGACCATGATCTCGGCAAAGTCTGGGAAGACTCCTGCGTGGAGTTTTTCATTTCGCCCAATCCCGAGGACGGACTTTATTACAATATCGAAAGCAACTGCATAGGCAAATTGCAACTATGCTGCGGCGGCGGAAGGGAGTCGCGTCAGCCTGCCCCACAGAGTGTTCTCTCCGCCATTGATCGCCATTCTTCCCTTGGAAATGAGCCGTTTGCGGAGAAATGCGTTGGTGCTTGGGAACTCAGTCTCATAGTTCCTGTCGGGACATTCTTCAATCACAATATCGAGAGTCTGGACGGAGCGCAATTCAAAGGCAATCTCTACAAATGCGGCGACAAACTCTCCGTGCCTCATTTCCTGAGCTATGCGCCCATAGACACGCCGTCTCCGGACTTCCATCGCCCTGAGTTCTTCATCCCCATTTCATTCGAATAGAATTTGCAGACGAAGCCTTTCGGAAGGCAGCTTTTATACGGCATCTACGTGTAAGCGGATTTTCAATTTTCTGCTGATATCTACCTCATTGCAGAAGAATCCGTCTCGAAAATGCAGTAGAATGAATCATGGAAAACACTTGAATCAGCACACAAAAGGGGATTGACTGAAAACCGGTCGATCCCCTTTATTGTTTTTAGCTAACTTAACTTTTGGCGCGACAAATCAAACGAACCTCACTTTTCAACTCCACGAGAGCCTTGCATGTCTCGGCTATTCTTAATCGGCTCGCCAAGTTTCCGTAGCGTGGGGAGGGTGAGGGGAATTGCAAGCAGAAATGCGCAGCAGTCCGAGAATGTCTGTGCGAGTTCTATACCCGTCAGTCCCATCAGCGCACGTCCCAAATATAGAGTTGGAATGAAGAACAATCCGTGCCTTGCCATCGCCATAAGCACTGCCGGCACCGTCTTGCGGATATTCTGCAGAAACATATTGGACATCACCACCGTAGCACTTAACGGGAATGAGTAGCATTGGTAGCGTAATATCTTGATACCCATAGCCAAAGCAACGGGGTCTTTGGCCTCGAATGCACCCACTATCTGCGGCGCGAAAATGATTCCGAGGACTGCGAGCACGCTGCAATAGATGGTGGACACCGCAAGGCTGTGCCAAAATGCCTTCTTTACCCTGTCATAGTGTCCTGCGCCATAATTGAATCCGCATACGGGCTGGAAGCCCTGTCCGTACCCGATCATCGCAGCTCCAGCCATCACGCCCACACGACCCACTACCGAAAATGCCGCTATCGCTTCGTCTCCGAACGGCGCCGCAACCTGGTTGAGACACACCGTCGAGAGACTCATAAGCCCTTGGCGTGCAAGGGAAGGCAGTCCACCCGCGTTGATTTCCTTATAAGCGTGCCATGACGGTTTGAATTGAGAGAATCTTATCTTGATGCCGCCTTTCCTGCCACAGAGGTGGAGCATTATGCAGAAACTTACAAACTGGGAAACGGAAGTGGCTATGCCCGCTCCCTTCACTCCCATTCCAAGATGAAAAATCAGTATGGGGTCAAGTATGATATTGAGTGCCGCTCCCGATGCAATCCCTATCATGGCAAGCATCGCATTGCCTTGCTGTCTCATCTGGTTGTTCATTGTGAAACAACACATTATGAAAGGCGTGCCGGGGAGCATGTAGCGGAAATAGTCTTTGGCGTAGGGAAGTATCGTGTCCGTCGCGCCGAAGAACTTGAGGATGGGCTCCATGAAGGCGAATCCAACGAGCATCAGGATCAGCCCCGTTATGAATGAAGAGAAAAAGCCTATTGACGCCATTTCCCCAGCCTCATCGCTCTTGCGTCTGCCGAGTGCGCGGGAAATGAAATTTCCGGATCCTTGCCCAAAATAAAATGCAATCGCCTGGATAAGAGACATATAGGAAAATGCAATCCCGAGTGCCGCAACGGCCTGTGTATTGATCCTTCCTACGAAATATGTATCTGCGAGGTTGTATACCCCTGAAATGAGCATACTTACGATGGATGGCACGGCGAGCGTAGTGACAAGTTTCCCGACCGGTGCAGTTGTCATCCGTATGAACTTCTCTTCTTGCTGTCTGATGCCCGTTTCCATCGTAGCGCAAAATTACACAAAAAGACGCACGAAATATGTATCTTCGCGTCCGATATGATTAAAAATTTGATTTTTGACTTTGGCGGGGTCTTCTGTACCGCGGATTTGGACTCTTGCGTCGCCGCATTCAAGGCTCTCGGATTCAGTGATATAGAGAATTATTTGAACCGTTATGCACAGAAAGGCAAGTTCGGGGACTTGGAGGCTGGGAAGATAAGCGACGAGGAGTTCCTTGAATATGTCAGAAACCATACCGGCAAGGAGGTGACTTATGATGAGTGCCGCAGTGCGTGGCTCTCGTTCATTGTAGGTCTTTGTGAGTACAATCTTGCGCAGATTCCAGCGCTCAAGTCCAAGGGCTATCGTGTGGCGCTGCTTTCCAATACCAATGCTTTCGTCGCTTCGTGGATTAGGCATGACATTCTCGGTGTCGGGCTTGACAGTTATATCGACCGGGAGCACCAGTACCTGAGTTTTGAGATGAAATGCATGAAGCCGGCTGCGGAAATTTTCGAGAAACTTCTTAAAAAAGAGGGCTTTGTGCCGGAAGAGACGCTATTTATCGATGATAGCGAAGCCAACCTTGAAAGTGCGCGTGCCCTCGGCATCCGTACTTTCCTTGTAAGTGGCGGAGAGAATTGGGGCGAGCGCCTTGAAATCTACCTCTCGTCCGGAAATGAATAGTACGGCTCTATCGTTAAGGCGATCCTCGGCGGAAAGCACCTCAGGTGAATGTCACTGTGGCAACGGGGTTTATCATCATCGGACAATCACGCCAATGCATTGAATTTTTGAACCGAATTATATATGCGTGTAGTAATACAAAGAGTGTCTGAGGCCTCGGTCTCAATAGAAGGGAAAGTCAAATCGTCTATAGGAAAAGGACTGCTCGTACTTCTCGGTGTAGGCCGGGAGGACGGAGTAGAAGACATAGAGTGGCTGGCAGGGAAGATTGCAGGACTTCGCATCTTCGACGACGAAGCGGGAGTAATGAACCGTAGCGTTGTGGATGCAGGTGGAGACATCATAGTAGTGAGCCAATTCACCCTGATGGCATCGACCAAGAAAGGTAATCGACCTTCCTATATGGCTGCTGCAGGTCACGATATCTCAATCCCTCTGTATGAGCAGTTTTGCGCTACACTTTCGAATGCTGTAGGACGACCTGTAGGTACAGGCGAATTTGGCGCTGATATGCAGGTTTCGCTCATAAACGACGGACCGGTCACTATCTGTATTGACACGAAAAATAAAGAGTAGTGCTAAATAGACGCTTTAAGCTGCGATTTCAACGCAAAAAGTCTATCTTTGTCGCAAATTATTTTCCATTTATGAATAAACTTAATGTAATGTCAAAGTTGGCTTGCCTGGCGGCGGGTCTGCTTGTGTTTGCCATCAATGGCTATTCTTGGGGTCAGAAGGGACATGACGTCACCTGCGCAATCGCAGAGAAACACCTCTCCAATAAAGCTAAAAGGCAGATTTCAGAGATTTTAGACGGCAAATCCATCGTTTATTGGGCTAACTGGATGGACAATGCCAGCCACACTCCCGAATACAAATACACCAAGACTTGGCATTATAAGAATATCGACGAGGGTGAGACTTATGAGCAGGCTGCGCTCGAAGAGAAAGGCGATGTGGTTCGCGCTATAAATGAGCTGATTGCAGACCTTAAAAGCGGCAAACAGACAAAGGAAGAGCAAGCCTTGTCTTTGAAATTCCTCGTTCACCTTATGGGTGATTTGCATTGCCCTATGCACATGGGGCACAAGTCTGATCTCGGCGGAAACAGGTGGCAGGTCCAGTATTTCGGCAGGGGTAGCAATATCCATTCGGTCTGGGATTCCGGTCTTGTGGAAAGCGCTCACAAATGGACTTATACTGAGTGGGTTGAGCAGATTGACACCTACAGCAAGTCGGAGAATAAGAAGATAGCTGAGGGCACTCCCGCTTCTTGGGGCGAGCAGACCTATGAGGTTTGCAAGAAAGTATACGATGCTACTCCCGTTGGCTCAAAGCTTTCTTACGACTATGTGAGCGAATGGGCTCCGGTCGCTGAATTGCAGCTCCTTCGTGCCGGTCTTCGTCTCGCCGCAGTTCTCAATGACATTTTCTAATAGATTTCTATAGACTTGAATTAAAAACCGCCTTGTCCGAGCAGGAGAAGGCGGTTATTTTATAGATAATCCGTGTAGAGGACGCCGTCGAGATGGTCGCACTCGTGCTGGAAGATGACGGCGGTGTATCCGGTGACGCTTTCCATCGTGTCTTTCAAGGTCTTGGCTGAAGTGTAGCGGATATCTATATCTCTGTAACGGGCGACATTTCCGCGCCTTCCCGGTATGCTGAGACAGCCTTCCGGTCCGAGTTTCTGTTCGCCCCGGCGCTCAATTATCCTTATGTTGGGGTAGACTTCAAACGGCTCTCCCTCCTTATCAAATCGCTGCACCGCTACGACTCTGCGGGAAATCCCGACCTGGGGTCCGGCGATGCCCACTCCGTCCTGCTCGGGAGAAGTCACGGTGGACACCATTTTCCGTGCAAGCGTGAGGTATTCTTCGCTTTGCAGAGCCTCTACGGGGATCTCTTGGCACTGCGCCCTTAAGGTCAATGAATCTTTCAAGTCGTTGATTGTCAGTACTCCCATCACTTCTCCGGAATTATTGATTAGGGATTTTTCTTCCTCTGACCAGCCCGCACGGGTGCATGATGTCGCTGCCATGATCGCCAGCGCCGCTATGATGATGCTTTTTTTCATAATTGTGTCTTTTAGCCACCAAAAATACGCTTTCCAAATGGAATTTTGAAATCAATATAGTATGCTTCAAAAACATTATGCTTAAGGTTGATAATGTCAGAATTGTTGCCGTTGCTGCGATTGTTCCCTGATTGGAACTTTCCAGTGACAGGATTCTTAAAGCTTTTGTGTAGTCCTGTATCGTTGCAATGGCGAAAAATTATGTAATTTTGGGGCGTTTATGGCTTCTAAGAAAGGAAAGATACTGATCGTGGATGACAATGCCGGGATTCGTCAGGCGTTGAAAATATTGCTTCCCGTGCATTTTGAGGCTGTGGAGGCTATAGATTCGCCTTCGACTCTGGTGAACACCATCGAACACTTCAGACCGGATGTGGTGCTGCTGGATATGAATTTCCACACATCTATCAATACCGGCAACGAGGGTCTTTATTGGGCAGGGGAGTTGAAGAGAATCGCTCCCGAAGTGGAAGTGGTCCTGTTTACTGCCTATGCCGATATACAGCTTGCGGTCGAGGGGATGAAACGCGGGGCGTTTGATTTCATAGTCAAGCCGTGGGACAACGGGAAACTGATTGACACTCTGACCGCTGCAAGAGATAAGGCACGCAAGGCGATGGGGCGGGAAACGCATTCTGAAGCCGCTGGGAAGATGTATTGGGGCTCCAGCCCGGACATGGCCGCCATATGGAAAACCCTGCGGAAGATAGCTCCGACAGATGCCTCCGTGCTTATAACAGGAGAAAACGGAACGGGTAAGGATGTGCTCGCCGGGGAGATACACTCCTGCAGTCTTCGCAACGGGAAGCCAATGGTGGCGGTCGATGCGGGTGCCATTACCGAAACGCTTTTCGAAAGCGAACTTTTCGGACATGTGAAAGGCGCGTTTACCGATGCTCATGTGGATCATATCGGGAAGTTCGAGCAGGCGGATGGAGGCACATTGTTCCTTGATGAAATCGGTAATATCCCGCTCCACCTGCAGGCAAAATTGCTACGCGTGCTCCAAAGCCGCAGCATAGTGCGTGTGGGCGGCACCAAGCCAATTCCGGTGGATATCAGGTTGATTTGTGCGACCAATATGGATTTGGCGCAGCTGGTGCGTGATGGCAGATTCCGTGAAGACTTGTATTACCGCATCAATACCGTGCACATCAATCTGCCTCCGCTGCGTGAGCGGAGGGAGGACATCGTGCCGCTGTCGCAACTGTTCATGGAGCGCTTTGCGCAAAAATATCACCGGTCTGTAGTCGGAATCGGGGATGCGGCGAAGAAAGTCTTGGAGTCCGCACCTTGGAACGGAAATGTCCGCGAACTTCAGAATTGTATCGAGAAAGCAGTGATCCTGTCTGACGGCAATCTGCTGACTGTCGGAGATTTGCAAATTGAAACTATGAAAACTGCGCAGTCCGGTTCGTTAAGGACTACGGACAGTGCCGAGGAGGAGCGTCTGGTGCGCGAGGCAATGCTGCGGACTGACGGAAACATCTCCGGCGCGGCCAAAATCCTCGGGGTGAGCCGTCCTACCCTCTACGCCAAACTCAAGAAATACGGTCTATGACTTTCTCGCTCCTGCATATTGTCCTGGTGGCTGTAGTCGTTGCGATTGTCGTTGCGGTGACAGCTGCGGTACGGACCCGCAGGAAGGACATAAGGAAAGTGGCGTATATGATGGATGCGCTGGAGGACGGGGAACTGAATTTCCGCTTCCAGGATAAAGGCAAATTCAATCGCACTCTCAACCGCATACGGACTATATTCGAGAAGCAGAGGCAGGCTCATGAGCAGGATTCATGGACTAAACTTATCCGCGTTCTGACTCACGAGATTATGAATACCGTTGCACCGATTGCCTCTCTTTCGGACGCTCTGTCCAAATCAATGGATGAGGACGGACGCAGCGAACTTGATGTGAAAGCCGGTCTTGATACCATCAGCGATTCGTCCAGGAACCTTATCAAATTCGTGGAGACTTATAGGGAACTCTCAGGCGTGTCGAGACCTGTCAAGCGTGCCATTGAACTGCAGTCCATGATGGACAAAGTCATCTCTCTGGAGAGTGAAATTCTTTCCGCAAAAGATGCTGTCTGCACATACACGGCTCTGGATGAGGACCTGATGGTCTATGCCGATGAGGGACAGATTTCCCAAATTTTCATCAATCTCATCAAGAATGCTTTGGAGGCGGGAGCGGTACATATCAATATATCGGCTTCTCTGAACGAAGATGACGAGACTGTCATACGCGTCTCAAATAACGGCGAGCCTATTCCGATTGCAAGTCAGGAGCAGATATTCGTCCCGTTCTATACCACCAAGTCTGACGGCTCCGGCATAGGTCTTTCTCTCGCCCGCCAGATCATGCGCCAGCACAACGGCTCCATCGACCTGCTCAAAAGCGACCTCGCCGAGACCGTCTTCGAACTCCGCTTCCGGTGAGCAATTAAGCATATTAAATGCTATCAAACCGCTTATCCAGCACTCCTGAGAACATATCGATTTCCCTTTTGGAAATACCTGAGCGCACGGCCGGTTCCCGCCACTCTTTTACGGCTTCAACCACCTCTGAAACAATCCTTTCTGCTGTTTTACGGTTTAGTATGTAGTCTTCGCAGGCACCAAGCAAAATGTTCAAATCTGCTTTGTTGGAATCTGCAGAGATTAGCAAACTCTGATATTCATTCAAAGTAGGATTCATATCGTATGCCGGAGACAATGTCCACCCTTTTGCGGTCAAAAGAAAACCATGATTGCGAAAATGGTCGTCACTATTGCCTATACAAATATTGAAAGCCACACGACGGTATAGTTCCTGGAGGTTTCGTTCCACATTGGTACAGCTCTGAATAATAAAGTCGACTATATCCAGATATCCATGCCCGGTAGTTGCATTGTCACCATCACTCAGCCCCAATAAGGTCATGGCAGATGCAAAATGAATGCGTTTTCCTTCTTGGGTTCTATCGAAGCGTTGTGACAGCAATGTATGATATTTCTCTCCAGTTGCCAACACTTTTGTTTTTGCAGCGTTTATCCCTGCTTTTGTGGCAAGCGAATGGCTGAAATGTTCCCAAAGCCCAACATCATAGTCATCCTTGCGCGATGGAAACTTGACCACATAAAGAGTTTTATCCGTATCTATCACATTGGCTTTAGGCCTTGCACCTCCTAATGACGTTCCCGGTTGCACAAGTTGTGCAATCCATTTCCTATCAGGGAGCATATTGTTTTCTTCACATTTCTCTATCTCGGCACTGGCTGCAATCAGTTCCTGAATATCCGTCAAAGGTGGAATTTTCAACGATTCACTCACATTGATAAATTCGCCATCGAGATCTTTCTTAAAACGGAATCCACCCATTCGGGAGAAATCATCAATACCAGTCAAGAAATCGAAGGATGACAATCTCCGTATTGGTCGTTTTTCTTCCGCCGCTGCAATTTGCTCACGGCGCAACAACAAAGTACGTCCCCAACGATCTGGCAAAGCATCAGAAAAACATCCGAATATATCCTTGTCCGGTTGTGTATATTGTTGTCCCGGGTAATTATTCAGGTCGTCACTCAAAAACAGATTGCTGTGCTGCCTTAACCATTCATTATTGAACGTAAAACTATAGCTGTCCGCACCACGAAGAGACTCATAGCCTAGTTCGCCAATGAGTTCCACTTCTTTGAGCCAATCGAAATCGGCATATACATACAACTTTTTCATAGATTATTCTTTTTTGGATGCACGTTCTCTTGTTTTCAAACTCAAATCTTGCAAAGCTTTTCCCATTTTATCTTCTTTGGCAAGCAATAGAATATCATCGTCAAGTTGCAATGCGTACAAAACACGTAGGTAGATCCCTATTGCAACAGTAGGAATCCCTTTTTCTATTCGGGACACAGTAAGCGGTGAACAGGTGGCACGTTCAGCAACCTGAGCCACACTCAGATTCCTACGTAAACGAGCTAGCTTAATCTGCTCGCCTACAATCTGCATCTTTTGCTCCAATTTTCGGGGAAGTTTGGTTCCCATTGTATTCTTTGACATTACTACATCAGTTTAAGGTTCAAAGCGGATATGTGATGACTTCGCCACAATCAACTTATCATATAATATGCAAAAGTAATACTTTTTATTTATTTAATGATAGATAATAGCCTAACTATTAAACATGGTGATACTGTTTCTGAAAGTGTGTCTGGAACCATGCTTCCGGACATACAAATTGAAACACTACCGATTAGTCTCCTCTTTTTTTAGTTCTTTACTATATAGACTCACATGCTTCGAAGGTGTAAATTGTTAAAAACTCAATTAAATTTATTAATTTTACAACAGGTTACACATTCTAAACAAAAAAATGAGATTTTAATCCAAATAGGATTCCACCAACAAAAAACATCCGGTAAAAGCAAAGGAATTAGAACTCAATTTAGAACAAGTCTACGAAATAAAAGGAGTATAGGAGATGGAAAACGAAAAACGCATAAAAGAAGCATCCGGCGTTCCGGCTGAAAGTAAGTATAATAAATATAAAGGATATTATAGCGAACGCCGCAAGAAAGCCATGGAGGACAAACGAAATGGCAATAAGGTCTCGCGCCGGATGTATTTCCTTGAACACATCATCAAATCTCAGAATCTGACATGGGAGAAGGTCGCTGAAAAATGCGGTGTCTCTCAGCAGTCCATATCGTGGATGATGGTATCTGATGACGCCAAACTGACACGTGTCAAGGATATTTTGAAGGCTCTGGACATCTCTATAACTTTGGAATATGTCTGGAGTAAAAATGCTGAGCCGGAAAGTGAAAATGAACAGCGCTTTGAAATCCAGGGGCTTCTGTGTATCAATAATGCGGCTATCGATCCCATAGTGAACGAGGCGCTGGATGAGAACAAGAATCTCTACTTCCTTGCCCGTTTCCTTGCGGACAACCATATCTCAGTCTTGGACTTTTCAAAGAAAGCAGGAATCCCAAAGCAGTATCTGAAAAGGTATTTCGAGAAAGACGACATACGCATCAGTACCATATATGAAATTGCGGAGGCCTGCGATTTGAAAATCCGATGGAAACTTGGTGAACCCAATTCTGATTCGGCTGCTGTGCAGCCACATTGAGGCGATAATATTGAACCAGTCCAAGAATAAAGGGGCAGCTTAGATGGCGAATTCTCTTCATAGTCGGATTTTTTGTACCTTTGCGCCGGCGGATGACCGGCTGAGAAGTTGTTTCCCGAAATCGGTTTCAACGGCTTCCGGATTATGAATGGAGATACTTTTCACAAAGTATGTCTGAGTAGGTAAAGTCTACGGATGGCCGGCAAGGACTGTCCGGACGATAGAGAAATAATTCAATGTTATGAAAATAGTAGTGACCAATGATGACGGCTACCGCTCCAAGGGCATTGCCGTGCTTGTAAAAATCATGCAACGTTATGGCGATGTGACCGTGGTGGCTCCCAAAAAACACCAGTCGGGCATGTCTATGGCAGTTTCGCTCGGGCTTAAGCCTATAGCGTTCAAGGATCTCGGCATGAAAGACGGGGCGAGATGGATGTATCTCGACGCGACGCCCGCATCCTGCGCCAAGTACGCGATGGATGTGGTGTTTGCTGATGAAAAGCCGGACGTCATAGTGAGCGGTATCAACCATGGGTCCAACGCTTCCACTGCGATGTGGTATAGCGGCACCATAGGAGCTGCCCGTGAGGGGGCTCTTGCCGGTGTTCAAGCCATTGGCGTCTCGCTCGATGATATGCATGTGGATGCAGATTTCTCTGCCGTGGAAGAATTGTTCCCCGGAATCTTTGAAACTATTATGAAGAACTGCGAACCGGGGGGAAAGGTGATTTACAACGTCAATTTCCCCAAACTCCCGGCTTCCGAGATAAAGGGCGTAAAGATGGCGACCCAGGGCAAGGAGTCATGGATTAATGAATTTGTGCCCTATGACGAGAAGTTCTACTCGCATTACGGCATCACGGCGGCGCATCTCGGCGTTGACGCTCCGCAAGTAGAAGATGGTGAGACCCTCTATATGATGGCAGGGGATTTGGTCCCTGACCGGAACAATGACGAGAATACGGACAATAATGTCTGTGCTCAGGGCTATGTGGCGATTACTCCGCACAGCCTGGACAATACAGATATGGATGCCTACGAGCGTCTGTCTAAAGTGTTTGAACAGTAATGCGCTATTATCTCATCGCTGGAGAGGCATCGGGCGACCTGCATGCCTCCAATCTGATGAAATCCTTGAGAAGGACCGATCCCGAGGCTGAGTTCCGCTTCAGGGGAGGGGACTTGATGGCAGCCGTGGGAGGCACGCTTGTACGTCACTATAAGGAAGGTGCGGTGATGGGCTTTGGAGATGTGCTCTCCAAGGGGTTCAAACTGCTTTCGGACCTTGATGCTTGCAAGAAAGACATACTCGAATGGAATCCTGATGTCGTTATTCTTATCGACTATCCGGGATTCAATCTCAAGATTGCCAAATTCGCCCATACGAAAGGGATAAAGGTATTCTATTATATCGCGCCCAAGACCTGGGCTTCCCGCTCCGGTCGTAACAAGGCTCTCAAGAAGTATGTGGACATGCTCTACATCGTCTTCCCTTTTGAGGTTCCGTATTTTACGGAGCATGGAGTGCCTTTTGTCTATAAGGGCAATCCTCTGGTGGAAGCAGTTTCGAGGACGCGTTTCGGGACTGTATGTGACGGGCGCAGTGTCGCCATACTTCCCGGCTCCCGCAAGGGCGAAATCTCACGCATGATGCCCGTGTGCATGGAGGTGGCAGACCAGCTTCATAAACTCAGGGCTTACAGGGACATCAAGTTCATTGTCGCTGGTGCACCTTCAAGAAGCAAAGAGGATTACGCTCCTTATCTCAAGGGGCGTGAGAGATATGTAAGACTTGTATTCGGCAAGACTTACAGCGTACTGAAGGGAGCGGAAGCCGCCATCGTCAATTCAGGTACGGCTTCTCTTGAGGCGGCGTTGATAGGCACTCCGCAGCTTGTGGGGTGGTCTACATCACCTGTGACCATTTTCATTGCGAAGCACATTCTCAAGGTTGGCAGCCATGTCAAGTATATCAGCCTCGGCAATCTGATTGTAGACCGCCCTGTGTTCCGTGAATTCATTCAGGATGATTTCAACCCCGCTTCCGTCAGGGGCGAATTGCTCCAGCTCTTGGATGATGAGTTCTATCGCAAGAGGATGATTCAGGGCTATGATGAAATTCGTCAGAAACTTGGCGGCGGCTCGGCTTCACGCAGCGTTGCGCGGGATATGTTCGTCCGTCTCGGCGGTAAAATCGTAAGGCGCAATCCCAATCCCAGGCGTCCGAGGAAAAAGAAAGCAGCTACGGACCCGACTTCGGAGGTGACTGTAAAATCCTGAAACTTCAGAATATATTGATAAAAAATGGGATGACTGAAAGTAGCAGTCATCCCATTTGGTTTTGAAGACGAATCGATGATTCTGTGGAGGTCTTCTTATTCGATTGTGAACTCCGTGCTTACACTCTCGCTTGAACCGTCGCTGAATTTGACTTCAGCCCTCAGGCTGTGGGCTCCGGTGGTAAGGTTTGCCGTGATGCCTGACTGTTTGACCTCGTCGTAGTACCAGTCTATGGATGATATGGGACTTGAGCCTGCGAGCAGTTCGAAATAGAGCGTATCACCTGTTTTAAGTCCTTTGGGGATAAGGATATACGCAGCGTCTGTCGCTGGGATGGCACTACTCATCTTTACATAACTATATGTTCCCGTGCGGTCATTGTAATTTAGCCCGTCTTTGCCTTTGATCTGTTTCCAGGAGCCGTCTGAAGTCTTGAACATCAGCACGACTCGGTCGGAGAACGAGACATCACCGCTGATAGTACATTCGAGTTTTTCTATGAGGAACATTTCCGCCCCTTGGATGCCATTTATCTTGTCTTCCGCACTGATGTACTCTTTTAGATTGCCTTCATAGTCAAGGAGTGCCGCCTTTACGGCACCATTGTAGGTGGCGGTTGAGACATAATCCGAGCCGAAGAGGCTATATGCGGTATTGAGAATGTATCCTGCATTGATGCTGAAACTCTTGCTGAGCACAGAACCAGAAGCTATGGACATGCCGAGGTGTTTGTCGTCATAATACTCGAATATCAGATTGGCTTCAGCCTTTGTGTTTCCGCTCTTGTCCGGCTCAAGTCCCACTATCATAGTCTGGTCCTCGGAGAAAGTATATTGTCCGGGTATTTTAAGATTTAGGGTGAAATATCCGTTGGAGGCTCCGCTCCATCCCCAGTTGATGTGGACATAATCTCTGGTGTCGTAGCCGTCACACACGAACTGATGTCCGCCGCCCTCGCTGTCTACTCCTGAATAAATGATGGGGCGTCCTTCATTTATCTCTTTCTGTACGAGCTTCGTCCACTCCGCATCGGTGTATGCCTGCCTGTAGATGTGCTGTGCCGATGCCGAATATCCCATGTGTTCGCTGAGCGCGCTTACGATATTCTCCGAATATGCGCCTGTGCCGCTTCCGTAATTGTAGGCTGCTTCCACCATCACTCCGCAGTCGTACATGAGTTGCGAGATTGCATCATTCTGGGCTGTGGTTTCAGAGCCGCTGTAGCTGAACGGCATCAGCGTGTAATTGTAGCCGTGGCTGTCGATGCTGAAAGAGGGGATATTGACTGTCTGCCTGTAATCACTTGTGTAAGAATACCCGCCGATAGTGCCGCTGCCTTTCTCGGGCCATTCGTGGTAGCGTATGACTTCTGCCATTGCGGTAGCTACGCATCCCGTAAGTGCTTGGTAGGTCCTTCCTGACTCCTTGACATTGGGGCATTTGAGGTTGTATGGGCTCTCCTGGTTGTATGCGGGGGTTTCGAGGTATTTGCCTTCAGCGGACTTGGTGCGGTATCCAGCGGTTTTCCAAAGGGCTTTGACTTCGCTACTTTGCGCAATACGCTGTTGTGAAGCCTTCTGTAGTTCCCTGCTGTATCCGCCTATCCATGCGCGAAGGTTGGCTGGCTGATTGTCTGTGCGGAACGAGCCTTTGTCGCTGTAGCCGAGTATGGGCATGGCGCTGTCTTCGGCGGACACAATGACCCAGCCTTCGCCATTAGCGGCATTGAATATATAGAGTCCGTTCGACCCGCCTGAAACCATGACGACTTCATCGGAAAGGAAACGGCTTGCAATCTGGACTGCAGTGTCTTTGTCTACAGGACCAGCAAGCAATGTAAGACTTGCAAATGCCGTGATTATCAGAGAAAATATGAATTTTTTCATGTCTGCTTAATTTGTTTTGATCAGATAGACATACGAGTTGTTGTCATCTGCGAAGTAGAGATTCTTCCCGTCCTTTTGGATTAGGGTTGCATTGGAAGTATATTCGCTTTCGAGCCCTGAGATTCCGAATGATATGACATTTACGGAGTAAGACTTGTTTTCGGTGAAAGTCTTTGAGCCTACGCAAATGGAGATCATTTCCCCTTCCGGGAGATTCATTATACGATACCCTGTAGATGTGCTCTTGTTTACAATGCTTTGCTGGTCAGTGCCTTGTCTATAAATGCGAAGCGGTGAGACACTGTCTTCCGTTTCGGTTTTGTAAATGCCTGGGGTCGTGAATCCGTCAAGTCCGCCTGCATTTACCGGCTCCCTGTAGGAAAAGTCAGGTGTGCTGCTCCATTCTCCTTCTGTCAGTGAAACCTCGCTCTGGACAGTGCCGAGTTTGCAGAGTGTCGTATTGTGGTAGGATTTTCCTTCTTTTAAGTTGATAGTAATGACAGTGAAAGAGTGCGTTCCGTCTGAAGTTTCCACTGTGACCTTGGTATTGCAGTTCTGAGGTGCAGCGATGAGTTCCCATGCTGATACGCCCTTGGCATCGGTCCCGCTGTTGTGGAAGTTCATTTCCACTTTGTCTCCGCTTGTGGAGCCGACCATAGTACGGATGTTGAGATTGATGGCAGGGGAGAGTGTGGCTTTGACGCTCTTGATCTCAGCGTCGGTGTTGCTCTTGAGATAGAGCGTGAGCCTGGACATCCTTCGGGTAAATTCAAATGATACGGAATTGTCTTTTACCGAAGAACTTGTGACGGCGGTCCTGAGGTCTGAAGCGAGGAAGTTCTCATCGCTGCTCTGGTCTTGCAATGCGCTGAAGCTCACCCTGTCCTCCTTGTCGAATTCGGAGCGGTAAGGCGCGTAAGCTGAGAACATTACCTTGCTGTCGTCCATTTCGTATGGCCAGTACAGTGTGTTCCTCGCTGCTATTTTATGCGATGCGAGGGTGTATGTGCATTGGACATTGCGGTAATTCAGCGGTTTGTCTATGCTTATGCCGATCTTTTCGGAGTCCGCGAGGATTCCGTTTGTGGCAGTGAAGACCACTTCGTCGCCCGTTTTGGGCTTTTCGGGAGTGATTTCGTTGTTGCACCCCGCAAGCAAACCTGCGCAAAGTGCCGTTAGAAATAAGTATTTGTGTTTCATCTGAGAATGTTGCGTTATGATGAAGTTGCCAAAGATAGTATTTTTTGCATTTCGAACTGCGAATCCTCATTCTGCTCTGTATTGAATTTTTGTCGGATGAGATTGCTGGAAAGTGGAATGCTACATTGGTGTATGGAGTATTGTGGATGGTTAATGTCAATTACAGTTAGGTGCGTCAAATATCGCAGACCGCTTTCGTGGTGTGAGATTTTATTGCTAAATTTGGGCTCGTTAAATTTAAAGTCAAAAACAGATGAAACTTTCAGCCATCCTTACGGCATCTGCGCTTATCCTTACGGGGGTTGCGGCAAATGCCCAGTCACGTCCCAAGGTGGATTTCCCCGAATTCAAATTCACCACTGTCAAAGCCAATCCTATCACTTCAGTAAAGAATCAGAGCAGCAGCGGTACTTGCTGGTCATATTCGACGCTCGGATTCGTGGAGTCTGAGATTATCCGTATCAATGGTATTACCGATACTACAAAGTATCCCGATCTTTCCGAATTCTTCGTGGTCAGCCATTCCTACTCTGACCGTGCCGACAAATACATCATGCTTGACGGCAATCTTACTTTCAGTGCAGGTAGCGAGGCTGACGATGTGCTCGATGTCATCCGCGACTACGGTTTCGTTCCCAACTGCGAGATGACCGGTATGAATTACGGTACCGAGCTTCCCCGTCAGGCAGAGCTTGATGCAGTGCTCAGGGCTTATGTCGAGGCTGTCGCCAAGAATCCCAACCGCACTCTCACTACTGCTTGGAAGCGCGGTTTCCAGGCTATTCTTGACGAGTATCTCGGAGAGTATCCCACCACTTTCACCGTGGATGGCGTAGAGTATACTCCTGAGTCATACCGCGATGCCCTCAATTTTAATGCTGAGGACTACATCACGCTCACTTCGTTCACCCACCATCCTTTCTATACATGGTTCCCTCTTGAGGTCTGTGACAACTGGCGCTGGGATGAGATGTACAACATCCCCATCGATGAGTTTATGCAGATTCTCGACTATGCCCTTGAGAACGGCTACACTGCCGCTTGGGGTGCTGATGTGAGCGAGCCCGGTTTCACCCGCGACGGTCTTGCAATCTATGCCGACGTGAAGGCTACCAATGCAGCCGGTTCAGACCAGGCTCACTGGGTAGGCACCGATGACAAGAAGGCAAAGGCTTCAAAGGGCAAGAAAGCCAAGAATGTCTACAATGTGGTGGAGAAAGTTCCTTCACAGGAGCAGCGTCAGAATGACTTTATGAACAAGACCATCACCGATGACCACGGTATGCAGATTTTCGGTATCGCCAAGGACCAGTGGGGTAACAAATACTACATGGTCAAGAACTCATGGGGCAACGCCGGCAAGTACGACGGTATCTGGTATGCCAGCGAGGCATATGTCAAGGCCCAGAGTCTCGACATTATGATTCATAAGAGTGCTCTTCCTGCAGATTTTCAGCAGGCACACCCCAATTCTGACAGATAATGTTCTCTATCAAGAGACACATTCCTAACGCAATCACCACGCTCAATTTGGCCTGCGGCACTTTGGGCGTGGTGTTCGCAATGCAGGGCAGGGTGGATGTCGCCTTTGTCTTGATGCTCGCGGCCGGGGTTTTTGATTTCTGCGACGGGCTTACGGCTCGCCTTCTTGGTGCGTATTCTCCTATGGGAAAGGAACTTGATTCTATCGCTGACGAGGTGAGTTTCGGGGTTCTCCCTGCGGTTATGCTCTATAAGACTATGCGTTCATGCACATTTTCTTCGAGTGCTCTTTGTCTCGTACCTCTGTTGATTGCAGTGTTTGCGGGGCTCAGACTTGCGCATTTCAATGTGGATGAAAGCCAGAAGACATCGTTCAAGGGGTTGGCGGCTCCGATTTGCGCATTGATTTGCGGTTCGCTATGCTATCATGTGGCGGCGGACAGCACTTCCGCACTTGCGCTTTGGTGTGCATGGGATTGGTTTATACCCATTGTGAGCATTGTGTTGTGCGGACTTTTGGTTTGTCCTCTGCCGTGCTTCTCTATGAAGTTCTCCAAGGGGGATTCCAAAGACCTTAAATTCAAACGCATTTCGTTCATTGCCGAATGTATTGTCGTTCTTATTGCAGTGATTGTTACAGGTGCGGAGATTTCACTTGCCATATTGCTCTGCTGCCTTCTGTATTTGATTAAGAATATAGGATACGCATTGTTCAAGATGTGATGTAAATCTGTCATAACGGGTTTACGAGAACAATTTTAAACTACTTCTGAAATTGAAAGTCAAGTCCTTAGTTGTTTTGTTGGCTGTCCTGCTGCTCTCTGCGTGCAGGCCGGGTGACAATGGTCAGCGCAAGGTGGTGCCTCTCGTCGGGACTGTCGTTTCCGACCGTTCAGAGCCGTATAACCGCTTGCTTTCTTCTTTTGACCTGAGGTCATCTGACGGGGGACTGGTCATTTTCGGTGCTGAGTCGGAGGTCTCGGCACTCGGTGAGTATCTGCTTCATTCAGACCTTTTTGACAATGTAGATGCGCGTCGCAATCCAGATCTTCTTCCGGATTTCAGCGGAGAGAAGATAGTCGAAGTCACGCTTGGCAATGCTTCTCTGCTCTCCGATACGCTCGGTGGCGGGCTGAAACTCAGAACCGCTTCTATCAAGGCCGTGTTGTCTTCACTCGATACTCTTGTCCATGGTAAGGCGGTGGTGCTGACTTCTCCTGCAATGTGCTCGTATGGCAAGTTTGACATTGACTCGTTGCAGCGTGCATTCTCTCTTGAAAACCTCGTTTTCTGCCCGCTCGAACTGATGGCTGATGTTGCCGAAGGTGGCAGGGTTGCGATACTCAGCCCTTATCCTGCCGGCGTGTACGACGAGTATTTCAAGTATAGGACTGAAGTGGACTATGTCGGGGTGCTGACTCCGTTGCAGATGGCGGACAGTCTCCATACGGAACTTGACAGGCTTTCGGCTGATGTGGTATTGGTGGATGCCTGCGGCCAGGATACTGATTCGTTGCGCTTTTGCTATCCTGGACTGCGTTTCGTAGATTGGAGAGAGCAGGTTGGTAAGGCGCTATATCTGGCTCTGCGTGAGCGCAATGCCTTTACACATAGAGTAGCTTATCCACAAAAAGAAAGTATCTGGGCGATATGCTCGGAGGATTTGACATATAGTTTTAACAATAGATGAGAAAAAAGCCTTTCGTACAAAGTATAACTCCGGAGCAGATTGAGAAACTTCCTCTCGGCTCTTTCGGTGGTAAGATAGAGGTGATTGATGCTCCGGGATTGGAGTACAATAGGGCGATTCAATACCTTCGCTCCCAGTCGGTAATAGGATTCGATACCGAGACGCGGCCAGTGTTCGAGCCGCACAAGCCGACAAGGGGTGTAGCCCTGCTGCAGCTGTCTGGACCGGACAGGGCATATCTTTTCAGGGTGTGCAAGATGGGACTCAGGCGCACACTCCGGGCAATACTTGCCGACGACAAGATAATCAAAGTCGGCGCTGCTTCTCACGACGATGTGCGTGGACTTCAGCGTATAGCCAATTTCGAGGAGCGTGGTTTTGTGGATTTGCAGCACATAATCTGGCACTGGGGGATCAAGGACAAGAGCGTCAAGAAGATGGCGGCAATAACCCTCGGCATACGCATCTCCAAGTCCCAGCAGCTTTCTAATTGGGAGGCTGAAACCCTTACTCCTGCACAGCAGCTCTACGCCGCGACTGACGCGTGGGTGTGCAGGGAAATGTATCTTAAACTTCTTGATTCTCCCCAGAATCCTCTCAGTGAGGACGATATGTTATGAGTAAAGTAGTGCTTAAAAAGGGCAGGGAAGGTTCTCTGCTCCGTTTCCATCCTTGGGTGTTTTCCGGTGCTATCGCGCAGGTCATAGGTGAGCCTGCGGAGGGCGATGTGGTAAGTGTATATTCGTCTGCCGGTGATCTGCTCGGCTGTGGCCATTGGCAGATAGGGACTATCGCGGTGAGGATGCTTTCTTTTGATTCTGATCACATTGACGATGAGGTATTTTGGGATGTGACTCTCGGACGTGCCCTCAATGAGAGACGGGCATGTTCGCTTGTGGACAATGCCGATACGAACTGCTATCGTCTTGTGCACGGAGAAGGAGATTCCCTTCCTGGACTGATTGTCGACTACTATGACGGAGTATGCGTCCTGCAGGCCCATAGCGCCGGCATGTTCCGTTCTTTGAAGCGTGTTAGTGAGGCTTTGCAGCGTCTCTATGGACCTTCGCTGAAAGCGGTTTACAACAAGAGCTCCCAGACGGCTCCTTTCAAGGCCGGTCTTGAACTCATTGACGGCTACCTCTATAAGGCAGAGGGATGGTCTCCGGAGGCTGTCAATACGGTGCTTGAGAACGGACACAAGTTCTTTGTGGATTGGGACAAGGGGCAGAAGACTGGCTTTTTCCTTGACCAGAGAGATAACCGTGCGCTCGTACAAAAATATGCCTGCGGCAAGCGTGTGCTCAATCTTTTCTGCTACACCGGAGGCTTTTCCGTATATGCTCTCGGTGGCGGTGCGTTGAGCGTGGATTCGGTAGATTCGTCTGCCCGCGCTATGGAGATGACGGCCCGCAATATCGAACTTAACGGATTCAGTGATAAGCATACGGGTTATACTACAGATGCTATGGATTTCCTTGCCGGAGTCAAGGAGGACGCATACGACCTGATGATTGTGGACCCGCCGGCTTTTGCAAAACATCGCGGTGCCCTGAAAAATGCCCTTCGCGCATATCAGAGGCTCAATGCCCAGGCTATCAGCAAGGTGGCGAGCGGTGGTATCATATTCACTTTCTCCTGCTCCCAAGCCGTAGATAAGGAGGCGTTCGCCCTCGCTGTCTTCAGTGCTGCTGCGCAGACCGGCCGCTCGGTGCGTATCATCGACAGACTCTGCCAGCCTTGTGACCACTCCGTCAGTATCTATCACCCTGAAGGAGAATATCTGAAGGGTCTCGTGCTTTATGTGGAGTAGCCGGGGTATGCGAAAGGGATTCCCTTTGGTGTTGTCAGCAGTCCTTGCAGGCGTATCTTGCAATGTGAATGTCAGGACGGAAACTGTTTTCCTTGAGGAAGACGGTTTGGAAAAGAATTGCTATACTGCCGTGCTTCCTGCTGAGGGTCAGACGGTTGATTCATTTATGCTGCTTTTCCCAGGCTTTGGCGAGAGCGTGTCCGATGTGTTGTCTGCGACCTCTCTTCCTAATGATGCCGCGGCTTCGGGCATAGCGGTGTTTATCCCTCTGCTTCAAGATGGTGTGGAGTCTTATGGATTCTCCTCAAGGAGTCAGGAGTCACTCTCTCTGATTGTCGAAGATATTGTCCGGAGGTATGACCTGGTGGGAATGCCCTATTGTGTGGGTGGTTTCTCGATGGGAGGTGCGACAGCTGTGAAATATGCGGAAACTGCGACTGTGAAGCCGTCCTGCATATTTGCAGTTGATTCCCCGTTGGATTATGAGAGATATGTCTATTCGACCCGTAGGGATGTGGATGTCTACAAGAAAGGTCTCGTCGAGGGAGGAGAGATTTATACCCGACTTCTCGAAGACCTTGCTCCCATTGTAGGGGAGTCTCCGTATCTTTTGTCGGATATCTCGCATAATGCGATTCTGCCTTTGGTTGATATCTCTTTGAGGTATTATATCGAGCCGGCGGAGCAATGGTGGCTGGACAGGCGTCAGACCGATGTGCTCGGCTTGAATATACTTGACGCCACGGCATTTGTCAATGACCTGCGGCTACTCGGCAACGATAAGGCTGAACTGATTGTGACTTCCGGCAAAGGCTATAGGAACGGAGGCAAGACATATCATCCGCACTCCTGGACTATTGTAGACAATGCCGAACTGATTGACTGGATTAAAAACTCCTTTTGATCTTTTCTCTGAAAAGCGGTGCATATGAAATAATTCTCAATTGCACAGATGCTTGTGCAAGAAAATTTCCCCCTCCTTGCCTTGTGGCGTGGAGGGGGATTCTTCATTAATTCAGTGCGTTAGCCCATTTGGGCGTATTGCGCGTCTGAAGTCATTTTAGATCATGAGGGCCGCAACGAGTGCAAGAATTGCGTAGAACTCAGGAAGAGCAGCGTAGATCATCGTGTTGGTCTGGACATCGTGTCCCTGGCTGATGCCGATGATACCATTCGCGCAGACCTGACCCTGTCTGATTGCAGAAATCATGCAGACGAGACCTACTGAGATACCGACACCGAAGAGCAGGGGACCCTGGGTGGCGAAATCCTTGCCGAGCCACATGAGGAATGCTACGAATCCGTACAGACCCTGGGTTGCAGGAAGTGCGGAAAGGATCATATAGCTGGAAGACTTCTCCGGATTCTTCTTGAGAGCACCTTCTGCTGCGTTGCCCGCGATGGTGGTACCGATAGATGAACCCACTCCGGCAAGACCGAGCATAAGCCCGAGTCCGAGATAACCGAGAATAAGATTAAGCATAATTGTAAATGTTGTTTATTGTTTAATTGTTTTTAACGGATTGTATTTGAGACCCTTGCCCTCGTAGCCGCTATTCTTGAAGAACTCTACGAAATTAAGTCTCAAGGGGTGGACGAATGCTCCGAGACAGGACATGAGCAGGTTGAGCACATGACCGATAAGGAGTATCACCACGAAAGGTACGAACTGCCAGCTGGGATTGTCACCCAAAACCATCGAAGCGAGGTTGTTGAATGCCGCACCGAGCATACCGCCGGCGAGTCCGAGAGCATAGAGACGGATGTAGCTGAGCACGTCGCCGAGAACTCCGGTAGCCATCTGGTAAGTGTCCCAGAGACCTGAACCTATGTTCAACAGGGGATTGCGTCCGGGTTTGTTGAAGATGAAGATACCGAGGGCGGAGAGTCCTCCTATGCCTATGATGAGCCATTTGGCTATCTCCACGGGGACGAAGTTGAGCAGAGCGAATCCTGCGACTATCACCACTCCGACTATTAGCAGAGTCCATCCGAGTGTACTGATGTTCTCCTTGAAGCCGAATCTCCTTACATAGACGACACTCTTGACTACCATTGCAAGGCAGAGGTGAAGTACGCCGATTAGAACTGCGAGCACCATCTTGGCATCGTAGCCGGCGATCTCGCCTTTGACCATCACGCCTTTAAGTGATTCGGGCACCCATGATGCCGCAACGAGGTCCACTCCGAAGAAACTTCCGAGTACAACGCCTATAAGTGTAGTCGCCACGCCAAGGACAGTAATCAGAGGTCCCATACCCTTGAACATCTCAATTTTGGCCCAGCCTTTCTTCTCTGCGATGCCGAAAAGTATGAGTATCAAGCCGTAGCCCGCGTCTCCCATACAGATGGCAAAGAAGAGCATGAAGAATATCGCAAGGTAAGGGGTCGGGTCAAACTCGTCGTATCCCGGCATTCCGTACATGCGCGTAATCGGCTCGAATAGAGCGTTGAAGCGACTGTTGCGCAGCTTGATGGGAGGATTGTCCTCAGGACGGGCCTCCTGTGTGAAATAGTACACGGGGCTGCTGTCCAGGGCCTCTTTCAAATTCGCGTCACATTCGCACGGAGCGTAGCCCTCAAATGTGCAGAGGTGATTGTCCGCCGCACTTGAACCCTTGGCACCTGCGAGGTAGCGATCGAGTTCTTCCGAAAGCTCCGCAATCTGAGACTTGAGCGAAGGAATCTCGCTGCATCTCTGCTTGAGAGTCTCGCGGTAGCGTTCAATCTCTGTTTCAAGTCCTTTGATCTCCGCTTCTACGCAGTGAAAACAGCGTTTGGGTGTCTCAATGGGCTTGACGGGGAATCCTTCGGCATTGACCACGGTAAAGTAAACGCTTCCTTCCTTGTCGGCAATGACCTGAAGGGGATATTCTTTCTCCCAAGCGGAGTCGAATTTGCGCTCGGGGACGCAGTAGAAGCTGATTTTCAAGCCTTTGCTCTCAAGATCTGCAATGCACGCCGCATCGAACTTGCCCCATACCTGCACGGCGTTGCGCTCCTGGATCAGGGCGTTGCGCTGTGTCGTAAGAGCCTGCAGATGCTCGTCAGAGCCCTTTTCGAGCTTGGAAATCTCGGCTTTGAGAGCCGCGATGCGGTCGAAGAGCTGCATCGAGTTCTCATCCACCGGTGTAGAGGAGCGGGTGATGTCCACGACTCCGAGTTCCTGAAGTCTTTCAAGGAACTGTTCCTTATCCGCATCGAGCAGGATAAAGGAATACTTCGTCATCTTATCAATCATATCGCGTCTTCCTCCATGGCTTCCTGTTCGGCGTGTCTGGTCTTGACTATCTTGCTGGAGGCCTTGCTGAGGTTCTCCTCGTCCTCCATGTAGCGCTTGATCTTACGGATGGCCTCCTGGTATCCCGGGATCTGGACCTTTTCGTAGAGATTTACCTTTTGGGTGGTCTTTTTGCGCTGATAATCAAGTATCTTACGCCTCTGTTCGTAGACTTCTGACATCATGCCGAGCCGGCTGATGTCTTTCAGTATCCTGACACCGTCTGCATACCATGCCGGTTTGGTGAAGGCATTGAAAGGCTTCAACTCATAGACTATGTCATCGAGCTGAGGTATCTTCACGCCCGCCACCTTCTCGTCACGCAGCTTTACGTCCACTATGCGTACGAGTCCGGGCTCGAACTCGTTCCACAATGCGGCGAGGTAGTCGTAGCGTGCGAGTGCAGCTTCGACTTCCTGAGCGTATTTCTCAGAGTCGTTCTTGGCGGTAATCACGCTCACGCGCAGCGCGGACTCCTTGTTCTTGAGGGTGGGGAGCGCATTCTGCCTTACCTTGAGCTGCTTGCCGAGGTTTGTCAGGGATGTCTTGTTGTATTGAAACTTGACTGCCATTTAGCTTAGGCTTGTTTCCAATATTTGTCTATAAGAGCCTGCTTGATGCCGGTCTCTTCCGGTTTGAAGTATTTGCCGAAAAGCTCCCATGCCGTGTCAAGCATCTCTTCAATCTTGATGTTGACATCGATACTGAGCAGCCTTGTGGCGTACTCCTTGGCGTAATCAAGGCATCTGAGATCGTAGTCCGAGAGGTCAAATCCATTCTCAAGCTTGGTCTTGGCGTTCTGGGCGTCGGCATAGAGTCGCACACCGGCGTTCATGACCTGTGAGTGGTCTTCGCGGGTCTTCTTGCCCTGGACGAGCTGCTTGAGTCGGGAAAGGGAACGGAAGGGGTCTACGATGACCTTGCCTGAATCGGTGTCTGCTCTCAAATAGAGCTGACCTTCTGTGATATAACCTGTGTTGTCAGGGATGGCGTGGGTGATGTCACCGTCGTTGAGCGTAGTCACCGCGATGATGGTGATGGAACCGCCTGTCGGAAGCTGCACGGCCTTCTCGTAGATCTTGGCGAGGTCCGAATAGAGCGAACCGGGCATCGAATCCTTGGAAGGAATCTGGTCCATACGGTTGGACACGATTGAGAGCGCATCCGCATAGAGGGTCATGTCCGTAAGCAGGACGAGCACCTTCTCATTCTTATCCACTGCGAAATACTCGGCAGCTGCGAGTGCCATATCGGGGATAAGAAGTCGCTCAACGGGAGGATTTTCGGTAGTATTGACGAAAGATACGATCTTGTCAAGAGCACCTGCATCTTCGAATGCGTGACGGAAATAGAGATAGTCGTCGTTAGAGAGTCCCATTCCGCCGAGGATAATCTTGTCCACGTCAGCTCTCAGAGCCACATCCGCCATAACCTGGTTGTAAGGCTGGTCAGAATCGGCGAAGAAAGGGATCTTCTGTCCGGAGACGAGGGTGTTGTTAAGGTCGATGCCCGCGATACCGGTAGGAATCAGTTCGCTGGGCTGCTTACGCTTATAAGGGTTGACGGAAGGTCCACCGACTTCTCTTTCTTCGCCTTCCACCTCGGGACCGCCGTCGATGGGATGTCCGTATGCGTCGAAGAAACGTCCGGAGAGCTGCTCGCTCACCTTGAGGGTAGGAGGTGCTCCGAAGAATGTGACCTCCGCATTGGTGGGAATGCCTTCAGTGCCGGCAAACACCTGCAGAGTCACGCTTTCGCCCTTTACCTTTACGACCTGGGCAAGGCGACCGTCAACAGTTGCCAGCTCGTCATTGGTCGCATCGCTTGCCTTGAGGGTCACCGTAGCCTTGGTGATGGCCTCCAGGCGGGTATATACTTTTTGATATGCTTTACTGCTTGCCATTGCTTTCGAGAAGATTGTTGAGTTTGGTTCTGTATGATTCGAACTGCTCTGAGCCGAACTCGGAGTAATTCATCTGACGCAGGATTGCGATGATGTTCTTGAAGTACTCGCGGCACTGCTCGAAATCTTCGAATTCGAAGTCGCGACCGCAGATGTCCATAATCAGGTTCATCATATACTTCTGCCTCTCGATAGGGCACAATGCGTCAATATCGTCGAATGCGTCCTGCTGGAGGAAAGCATAGTCTATCATCTCGCTCTTCCAGAAAGCGGTATGGTAGCTCATAGGCACGCCGTCATCACCGAGGATGTCGATCTGGTCTTTCATCTCGCGTCCGCGACGTACATAGTTCTTGGCTTTGACTACGAGGTCTACCCAGCCCTTCTCGATTTTCTCGTCGAGATAGGAGATAATTTCCGGATACTCGAGGTATTTGGAGTATGAATCAATGGGGTTTACGGCAGGGTATCTCTTCTGGTCCGCACGGTTCTGCTCAAGGGCGTAGAAGCAGCGGGCTGCCTTCTTGGTGGACTCGGTCACGGGTTCCTTGAGGTTACCTCCGGCAGGGGAGACAGTGCCGATGAAAGTGACAGCTCCGGTCTTGCCGTTGGGCAGAATCACCATACCCGCGCGGGCATAGAAGCTGGAGATGATGGACGAAAGGTCCACAGGGAAAGCATCCTGTCCGGGAAGTTCCTCCATACGGTTGGACATCTCTCGCAGAGCCTGTGCCCAACGGGAAGTAGAGTCCGCAAGCAGCAGGCATCTAAGTCCCATGGCGCGGTAGTATTCGCAGATGGTCATCGCCGTGTAGACGGAAGCCTCACGGGCGGCGACAGGCATGTTGGAGGTGTTGCATATGATGGTAGTACGCTCCATCAGGTGGCGTCCTGTGTGAGGGTCGATGAGTTCCGGGAACTCGGAGAATATCTCCACGACCTCGTTGGCACGCTCACCGCAGGCTGCCATTACGATGACATCCGCCTCGCCCTGCTTCGCGATCGCGTGCTGAAGCACGGTCTTGCCGCATCCGAAAGGTCCGGGGATAAATCCCGTACCGCCTTCTGCGATGGGGTTGAAGCTGTCGATGACGCGCACACCGGTCTCCATCACGCGGCTCGGACGCGGTTTGTCCTTGTAAGCCTTGACGGCGACCTTTGCGGGCCACCTCTGGACCATGGTCACCTTGTGCTCCTCTCCGGACGCATCTGTAAGGATTGCGATTTCATCGTCAATCTTATAGCTTCCGGCAGGAACTATGGACTTGATGGTGTACTCGCCCTTGAAATTGAACGGGACCATTATTTTGTGGGGCAGCCAGCCTTCTTTGACTTCACCGAGCCAGCTTGCGGCTACCACGCTGTCTCCGACTTTCACTTCGGGTGTGAAATCCCAGAGTTTCTCGTGGTCGAGAGGGTCGGTGTATTCGCCTCGTTTGAGGAATACGCCGTCCATGGTGGCGAGGTTATTCTGCAGTCCGTCATAGATGCTGGACAACAGACCCGGACCGAGAGAGACCTCAAGCATCCTTCCGAGGAACTCCACGCTGTCGCCTTCCTTGAGGCCGCGGGTGCTCTCGAAAACCTGCACAGAAGCATTGTCTCCGGTCACTTTGATGACTTCGGCAAGGAGTTTCGTGCCTGCCAGGTCAATGTAGCAGAGCTCGTTCTCGGCTACAGGTCCATTGACCTTCACCGTCACGAGGTTGGACACGATGCCCATTACTTTGCCAGTTGTATTCATTGTCAATTATCTTTTTTAGAGGATGATTCCAATTCTTCTACCAACTCCCTGAAGAGTTTCCTTCCGCTTTCGGGGTCGAGCTTCAGCCAACGGGCGACTATGTGTAGTTTGCACTCAAATGCGAGTATGGCATCAAGCGAAAAGACTTCCATCTCTGTAAGTTCGTCAATCTTCGCCCACATAAGGTCGTCAAGGCCCCTCTCCCTTTCGAGAATGTCTTTGCCTTCAAGCACTGCCATAACCTCGTCCCTGCCCTCGAAGTCGAGACTGTCGTCTTCGTTGAGAAGCAGGATGTCCTGCTCCGGTGCTCTGCCGAGAGCCTTATTGAGATACTCGACGCGGCAATTGCGTACGGCGAGGTCATAAGCGAAATAGCCTGCGGTAAAGCGGCTTTTGCTTTTGAGAGCCTTGCGGTAGAAATCAGCGTCCAGCTTGTCCGCATCAAATCCGTCCGCGACGAAATCGAAAGCGCGTTTGTCAGAGTCTGACAGGAGTTCTCTGATTTCAGAGTAGACCCCGTCGCTGTCCAACTCGCCGCGCCAATCGCTCGTCAGAGCGGGCAGGCAAGCTATGATGTATTCGTAATTATTCACCGAAAAGAAGCTTTTTGGTCACGGGGCGGAGGTATTCCGAGATTAATTCGTTGAAAGTCTCGTCCGTAAGGCTGATGAACCAGCTGCCGTCCGCAGGTCCGATGTTGAATCCCGAACCGATTTTCTTGGAAAATTCTGCTTTGACTCCGTGTGAAAGGGTCTTGGAAAGCTCACCGCCTACCCAAGCCTCCAGTTTGTCCTTGAGGGTTGCAGGAAGTATGAGCGCAATGTCCGAAGACTGCTGGGTGCTGAAACCCTTTGCGACCGCGAGTATGATTTCTTTAAGGAAATCGCAGTCCGAGAGATTCTTCGCGACCTGTGCGTTTACGAGGGATTTGAGAAGCAGATCCTCGATGTCTTTCTTGGTTGCCTGAAGAGACTGTGAAGATGCCATTTTGATGTCGGACTTGGCTTTGTCCTCAAGCTCGGAGGCCTGCTGTCTGGCGTCTGCGATAATCTGCTCCGCCTGCTGCTTTGCATCCGAAATAATCTGCTCTGCCTGCTGTCTGGCGTCTGCAAGGTACTTGTCTCCGGCTTCTTTGCCCTTGGCAAGACCTTCGGAGTACAATTTGTCCGTGAGTTCTTGGAGTTTATTTTCCATTAGTATAATGATATTAGCGTAGTTGTGTCTGCCTTGCGGCAAATCGCACAAAGATAGTCAAATAATGCTCAAAAAGCGAACCAAATTCGGGCATGCTCCTGGATGAGCCCAATTTGCGAATTTTTGTCGCCTTTAAGTCTTTGTCCCCTTAAATGCTTTCCGTGCGATGAGCCGGTTTAAGAAGGTCAAGTACCGTCTTGACCGGATTGAAAGTCTCCACCGGTACTTCCACGAATGTGGTAAGCCAGTCTGACATGGCACCGTTCCAAAGTCCCGGAAGTTCGAGCGCGCGTATAGGCTTGCCCTCGTAACTCTTGCTGCTGATGAATCCTGTGTCGGGATCCACGAAATCTTCGAGTTCGAATTTCTCTCCGTGCACGTCGCGCAGGCAACAGACCAGATCTACTGGGTTGAAGTGGGTGGCACTGCTCATCAGTGAAGGGTCGCTGATCTGGCAGCTCTCAAGAATCTGGAGCGAAGTGCTTCCGTCCTTGCCCTTGATAATGAACGGACCGCCTCCAGGCTCTCCTTCGTTGCGTACCATACCGCATACTCTGATGGGGCGGTTGAGCTTGGCTCTGAGTGCGAGGGCGCGTTCCTTACTGCTCTTGAATGAAGGCATGGTGATGCAGAACTCGCTCTGCAGGAACTCTTCTATCTCATTGCAGAGTGCCTGGCATTCGTCGGTTGCGAACGGGTCGTCGGGAATCGACATATATCCGGGGATATACGGCTCTATCTTGAGTGCCCGTACTCCGGTCAGCTGGTCGAATTCGACGAGAAGCCCAAATACCCTGTCTCTTAGTTCGAGAGCCTTGCCCATGAGCACCTGCTTGTAATGCGCGGTCGTGGGGAGCATTCTCTCGACGGCGATATTGTCTATATTCTTGATGCTCACCAGTTCCTCTTCCACGGCGGAAAGGTTGCCGATAAGGGCACCGTGTCCGGCGGGGCGTCTTAAGATGGTCCCGTCCGCCTTGACGAAAGGCTTGCCGTCTTCTCCCACCGCAATGGTATCGGTTTCAGGGTCTTGGTAGGTGAAATTGATGGTGTATGTCACGCCGTAGCGTTTCTCGTATTTCTCCTTGACCTCCGCGAGGGCCTCTTCAAAAAGCGCTCTGTGCTCGGGTGATATGGTGAATGTTAGCGATACCTTGTCCCCATGGGAACGCATGTACTGCTGGCCTTCGACGAGATGCTCGGCGAGGGGAGTCCGGGTTTCTTCTTCGTAACGGTGGAACTTGAGCACTCCTTTGGGCTTATATCCGTATCCGAGTGAACCATCTTCATTGTCAAGCAGATGTGAGGCCGTCTTCTCTGTATCGTAGGGCGCAGTTCCGAATACGGCCGGATCGTAGAAGGCGAATTTCTCAATGTTCTCGCAAAGGGTTTTTATGGTTTCTTCCTTGCGAGCGAATACGTCCTTGAACATGCGGCTCGCGGCTCCGGACGCAGGCACGAACTTGCATTTTCCATATACTTTGGCACTGTCGAGGTATTCCACGCAGTGCTGCTCCTGTTCGGGGCTAAGTTTCTGTATGCCGTTACCTATGGTGGCGGGGGCGACGATTTTCAGTTCGGGGAATCCTTCCCTGAATCTTCTGAGTTGTTCTTCTTGTGTCATCATAATGTGGTTATTCTATGAAAAATTCTCTTCTATAACGGTAGTCCTTTCGCAGCTGTTTGAAATCTTTGGGATTGGTCCTGAAGATGAAATCATCTGTGAATATGGGATAATTGTATTGGAATGTGCTTGCAAGCTGGCCCTGTCCCATGCCGGTGAGATCTATGCCAACAGCTTCCATATCTTCGATGTCGGGAGTGGGGAAGAAGTCATATAGTTCGGAGAAGCCGAAGAATCTGGCTGTGGCTCTTACCGCAAGGCGGGTGCCGTTAAGTTTACCCTGGTAGGAATATCCCGCTATGTGTGGGGTTGCTATGTCCACGCTTTCAATTAAAGAGCAGTCTATGTCCGGCTCGTTGTTCCAAGTGTCTATGATGACGGATCCTAATTTGGGCAGTGCGCGTTTTAGTGCCTCGTCATCCACTATTTCACCCCTCGCTGTATTGATAAATACCGCTCCGTAGCCCATTTTTGAGAAAAACTCATCGTTACACATCTGTCTGGTGCTGTCGTTGAGCGAGCAGTGCATGGTTACGATGTCAGAATTGCGGAGCAGATGGTCAAGCGAGCACAACTGAGAAGCTTCTATTGATTCCCTTGGAGGGTCGCAGGCGAGTACATTGAATCCTATCTTGCGGGCGACGCCTTCGATTCGGGCACCTGTGTGTCCGTGTCCTATGATGCCCAGAGTCGCCCCTATAATATTGCGACTCTTGCGTGCGGCACATCCGAAAAGTGCTGAGAACACATAGTTCATGACCGCTCCTGCATTGCATCCGGCGGCATTGGATACATGTATGCCGTGGCTCTGGCAGTAGGCTAGGTCTATGTGGTCAAGTCCAATGGCGGCGGTGGCTATCATTTTGACGGCAGTGCCTTCCAGTAACTCTGCGTTGCATTTGGTCTGGGTGCGAATGATAAGTCCCTCTACATCGCGCAAGTCGTCCGCGCTGATTTCCATACCGTCAAGGTATTTGACCTCACAGTAGGGCTCGAATACCCCCTTCACGAAGGGGATGGATTTTTCGATTACCAGTTTCATTTGAGCACTATTTTCTTGATGGGTTCCTTGGAATCTGATTTGAACAGGCTGTCCTTTGCCAAGGCTTCATTGAGCCTTATGACGAGTATGTCTTTCTGCATGGCGAGCATGCTGCGGGCTGCAGATGAGTTCATAGTGACATAGTATATGCCATCCTTGAACCATGTCCTGACTATGTAGGGCGTGGAGTTGGTAATTTGCTCCCAGACCCTGTCAATGCGGTATTTGTTGTGCGCGGGTCTCAGGCCCATCGCGTCTATGTATTCGGTTACAAGGGTGTCCATGGACTCCGCGCTTTTGCGTATTACTCTCATTGTTTGGTGAATGCGCCTCCTTGCGCGTGTAGGAACAAGGCATCAGGAACTGCATTCGCAAGACTGCGCTCGATGCGCTCCTTGTCCGTATCAGAGATGAATATCTGCCCGAAATCCTTTCCTGAGACCATGCTGAGCAGATTGGAACTGCGTTCGGGGTCGAGTTTGTCGAAAAGGTCATCGAGCAGGAGTATGGGCGGGTAGCCGTAGCGGTTGCGCATGAGTTCGTTCTGCGAGAACTTCAATGCTATGAGAAATGACTTCTGCTGTCCTTCTGAGCCGATTTTGCGTATAGGGTCACCCTCCATGCTGAATATGAAATCGTCCCTATGTATGCCTGCTGTGGTGTAACCAAGTATCCTGTCTCGCTCGTAAGAGGCTGCAAGTTTGCTTTCCAGCGAACCTTTGTCAAGGTCGGAGCGGTAGCTGATGTCCACATTCTCGCGTCCGCCCGAGATAAGTGAGTAGTATTTGGAAAGAAGTGGCTTGATGTCACGGGCGAATTCAGCTCTGCGCTCGTAGATGTCCTGTGCGAGCAGTGAAAGCCTCGCGTTGATGCTTTCCAATACTTCTCCACTGCCGTGGTTGTCCTGTTTGAGCAGGGCATTGCGCGAAGCGAGATACTTGTTGTAACGCTGGACTGTGGCGAGATATTCTTTGTCCATTTGCGAGAGGCAGGAATTGCAGAATCTGCGCCTGCACTCCGAAGAGTCGCTAATGAGGTCTGAATCAGAGGGGGATACCATCACGATTGGGATTTCGCCGATATGGTCGCTGATGCGCGTGTACTGTTTGCCGTCCTTCATGAGTTTCTTGTCGGCTCCTGACGAGGAGCGCACCGTGTAACGGACCTCTTTGTCGTCCTCCATGCGGTAGCTGCCGGCAAGGGCGAAACTGTCACATCCCCTGCGGTAATTGTATTTGTCTGAAGTGGATAGGCTGCTGCGCGTCATAGACAGGTAATAAACGGCATCAAGGAGATTGGTCTTGCCTTCTCCGTTGCCTCCGCTGATGCAGTTCATCTTGGGAGAAAACTCAATCTCCTGCAGCGTGATGTTCCTCCAGTCCTGTATTACCGTTTTGAGAAGTGTGGGCATATCATTCGTCTTTGCTTCCACCCTCCGCTCTTGGGTGTGCGTTATTGTAGACTCCCTTGAGTCTTTCGATTGAATTATGGGTGTAGACCTGTGTGGCGGCAAGGGAGGAGTGTCCGAGCATTTCCTTTATGCTATTGATGGGCGCTCCCTCGTCAAGCAGTTCCGTAGCTATGGTATGTCTTAGGGTATGAGGTGATTTGCGTGTGCCTATACCCTCTATCCTTCCGAGTTCCCGTTTGACCGTGCGGTCTATGAACATAGGATACAGTGCCCTTCCGCTCGGGGTGAGCAGCAGGGGAGATTCCGGTGAATATATGATACGGACGGCATCCATAACGCGTAAATATAGTGAAATCTCCGCACATAGCGAAGGCGTGAGGG
>CAZNDD010000010.1:0-34588 GCA_964571735.1 uncultured Muribaculaceae bacterium
TCTACGAAGGCAATCCTTTTACAAACAGGAGTATGGTCTTGGATGACAAGCTCATAGTGGATTTTGACTATCCACAGAATTCAGTTCAGGACGGGCTGCACAAAAGGACTGCCAACGAGATGACGGGCGGTTGGCTGCCTGCGCTTCTGGGGCAGTCTGTTGGTACTACGACAAGCACACGGGCTGACTTCTCGATGAAACTGCGACACGATTTCTCATACCTGGTTAAAGGCTTGGATTTTCAGGCCAACATGCGTTATCAGGAGAATTATAGCAAGGCTGCAATCCAGTCTTTTGCCATCCCGTCTTACACCGTCAGGCGAAACCTATCGAATCCCAACGAACTTGACTTTTTCGGCGGCACCGTCGGTGCAGACAGTTATGCTTCAGGCTCGTGGGGCGGCATGAGGGATTTCTATGTGGATGCGACCTTGAACTATCAGGGCAATTTCGGCAAGCACAATATAGGCGGACTCCTGCTTGGCAGAGCCACCAAATATACTATGCCTTATGACAGCTTCAATACTCCGAGCGGTCTCGTAGGTGTGTCTGCGCGTCTGACATACGATTATGACACACGCTATCTCCTGGAACTGAATTTCGCGTACAACGGTACCGAGAATTTCGCAAAGGAACATCGCTTCGGCTTCTTCCCGGCTGCCTCTGTCGGCTATGTCATTTCCAATGAACCGTGGTTCGGACAGAACCCCGTGCTTTCATTCCTTAAAGTCAGGGGCAGTTACGGGTTAGTAGGCAACGACCAGATCGGCGGACGGCGTTATCTTTATCTCCCCGGCACATATACAATCAATATGGGACCCGGCGATCTCTCAAGCGCGACCTCATCCGGTTCGCTTCAAAGCAACTACTATCAGTTCGGAAACAGCACCGGTGCCTACAATCCGATTTATTACGGTTCAGCCGAGGGTACTTTGGGCAATCCGGATGTCACTTGGGAGAAGTCCACGAAGCTGAGTGCCGGAATCGAGGCCAAGTTCTTCTCGGACAAACTTTACCTGACTTCAGATTACTTCAGTGAGAGCAGGCGGGACATACTCACGACCCTCGGTGTGATTCCGACTACCTTTGGCGTTCCTTCTTGGGATACGGCTCCCGTCAATGTCGGGCAGGTCAAGAACCACGGATTCGAGCTTGTTCTCGGCTGGTCTGACAAACGCACCGATTGGGGTTATTACATCGAGGGGAACCTCACTTACGCCAAGAATACCATAGTCTATATGGCCGAGGCTCCAAATCCCTATCCATGGATGAACCAGACGGGACACAGCATAGGGCAGTATTACGGATACAAGGTGGACGGCTTCTACAACACTCTTGAAGAACTCAACAACCGGCCCTATTTCCAGGATGCCGCCAATGCGGTCACCTTGGGTGACATAAAATACATCGACCTCAATGGTGACGGACTTATCAACAACAAGGACATTGCTCCCATCGGCTATCCAAACCGTCCTCTTATGCAGTTCGGAGGTAAGATTGGCTTCAATTACAAGGGCTTCGACATAAATGTGGTCCTTTCGGGTTCTGCCATGGGTACATATTACATCTCCCGCATTACCAGTCCGTTCTTCAAGAGGGCTGGCAACGCCTTCAGGTGGCAATATGAAAATCGTTGGACGCCAGAGCGTTATGCCGCAGGCGAAGAGATTACATACCCGCGTGCCGTGTTTGACGCTGACCAGCGCCATTACGACTTCGGTCCCAAGAGCGAGTTGTGGGCACTGTCGAGCGACCACCTGCGGGTGAAGAACTTGGAACTCGGATACACCTTTGCCAAGAACTCCAGGCTGCTTCAGATGTCCGGGATGTCATCGCTCCGTATTTATGCCAACGCCAACAATCTCCTCTCGCTTTTCGATCAGATGAGCAAGTATGGAATCGACCCCGAGACCAAAGACAATCTCGGTGGCGCGGAAGGCAACATTTCCTATGTGTTCCCTCTGACAAGGACTGTCAATGTGGGTGTGAATATTCAATTCTAATTGACAATGAGACGGTTATATATATTGATAGCTTTGAGCTTGCTGCTTTTTGGTGCAAGTTCCTGCGACCTTTTTCTCGAAATGCCTGAGGTGACCGGAAGCGTCTACAAAGAAGATGTATTCTCGAACAGAAAGGATGCGGAGGGTATGCTCTGGCGAGCTTATCACCGGGGTCTGCGCGAGGGATTGCCTGAGGGCTGGGGTATCAACCACGGCACTTTGGCGAGCCTTTCAGGTGAATTGACAAGGGGATATAGCTGGCATGCGGGTTACAATGTGGTTGTGAACGGACCTTCCACCAATCTGGATGCCTCCGGCCAGTACCAGGGTTCACCTGCCAATTTTGATGAGAACTGGCAGGTAATCAGGGCGTGCTGGCTCATCATTCAGAATATCGACATGGTTCCGGATGCGGAATTGGGCGCGGAGATGAAAGAGTATATGAAGGGAGAGGCTTATGCGCTCATCGCCTACCGTTACATGGGTATGTTTATCAGGTGGGGCGGGGTGCCTATAGTGCGTCAGGCAAACAGCATGTCGGATGACTTGAATTTCCCGCGTGCCACTGCGCAGCAGACGCTTGACTTTGCACTTGAAATCATGCAGGAGGCCCTGGACCGCCTGCCGGATACATGGACGGACATCGAACCCGGCAGCGGACAGAAATGGGAGGGTCGCATCACGAGAGGAGCGGTGCTTGCCATGAAGGCTCGCATATTGACCTTTGCTGCCAGGCCTCTTTTCAATGCGGACCGTCCATATACATCGGAGTTCGGTATAAAGTACCCCGACAGTCAGCAGGAACTGATCTGGCTCGGGGGATATGATGTGAATCGTTACCAGCAGGCGCTCGATGCCAACCTCGAACTTATAGAGTGGGGAAAGCAAAATGGCAAACATCTGATCTTCACCGCCGGAGAAGGGAATGTCAATGACTATGAACAGGCAATTGACGATTATGGACGAGGGGTATCAGAACTGAACGGCCCCGAGACCATACTCGCATTCAAAATCGAAAGCGACCAGCAGGTCTATAACAATATGACCGAGGGCTATAATTTCTCGGGCTATGTCGATGCCGGTGAGCGTTCGCAGAGGGGGGTACTCACCAACTTTGTCCGACTCTATAGGGATCGTGACGGAGATGAAATAGATTGGCCGAAGGTCGGTGAATCTGAGCCTCGTCCGATTTCAGATTTCGCAGCGAACATTGATAAAATAGAGCCTCGTTTCAGGGTGGATATCTGTGTCCCGGGCAAATTCGGACGTTCCAATGACGGTGACTCACAGTGGAACGAAGGTATCTGGTATATGGGAAGTTTCACGGAAAGCCCTGAGATTGCGGCTTCAATGGCACGCGCCATAGAAGGACGCTCGATAGGTGTGCCTACCAAATTCTATTACAAGGCGGGTGCACGACGGTGGCTTGAGTTCCCTCTGTTCAGACTTGCAGAGAATTATCTGCATATCGCCGAGTGCTACAATGAACTCGGGCAGACGGACGATGCCTTGAAGTATCTGAATATCATACGCGGACGGGCCGGAATCCCTTTGGTGAACAGAGCGGATCAATCGACCGTGAGGGAACTGATTGTAAGGGAAAAGGCCCTTGAGTTCTTTGAGGAGAATCACAGGTACTACGATGTCAAGCACTGGAAGCATCCGGATATAGGCACCAAGATACTCGGTGGTGACATGACCGAGATTTCATTTCTTAGAACAGGTGGAGAAAACATTATGTCCGCGCTCGTTTCCTATTGGGATGCATATTCCTATACCGGGTATTGGCATCCGAAATGGTTCCTTGAGCCTTTCCGTCAGGATGAGGTGAACAAAGGCATAATAGTCCAGAATCCCGGGTATTAACAGTTGAGAGAGTATGAAAAAGTTATACATAGCTTGTTTGTGCGCGTGCCTTGGGCTTTCGATACAGGGGCATGCCCAGGATTTGAACAACTATCTGGAGGGGCTTGCCGGCTTGGATTCCGGTCTTGTGGTAATAGACAATGACGCCATGCCGGGAAGCGGTGCACCGCGCATGATGATCCGTGGTCTTGCCTCTTACGCCGAAGGAACGGCGGTCAATACCGTGAAGTTCTATGTGGATGGATTCGAGGTGAAGAGTGAATATCTCAATTACCTCGTACCGGAAGAGATAGAGAGTGTAAGCATACTCAAAGATGCGGCAACTCTTGCCCTATACGGTATGAACGGCGCCGATGGTGTGATATATATCACCACCAAAAAAGGCGACAAGGGCGCTCCTATCGTCACATTCAGGGCGAGCGGAGGCGTACAGACCCCCATCAATGTGGTGAAGCCTCTCTCTTCGTACGATTATGCAGGCCTCTACAATCAGGCATACAGCAATGACAACGGCAGGGAATGGGACATGTTTTATGACTTTGAGCAACTTGCCGGGTACAAGAACGGCAGCGGTGTCGATGTCAGCTGGTATGACGAGGTAATGAAGAATACAGGGGCATATTCGGATGCAATACTCTCATTCAGGGGAGGGTCAGACTTTGCGAAGTACAATGTCGTGATGGATTATGCGGATCAGCAGGGCTTCCTCAATGTCTCCAATACGGACAGGACGTCCAATCTTTCATTCGGCAAATATGGTGTGCGTACCAATCTTGAGATGAAAATCAATGATGTGCTCTCTGTGGGTGTGGACATAAGCGGAAGAATCGAAGACAGGCGCAGTCCCAACTACAACGTATATTCGCTTCTGGACGATGTGATGAGCTATCCGTCCAATGTCTATCCCATTTACGACGAACTGTCTACGGATCCCATAAGCAACTACAGCGGCACATCCATATATCCCAACAATCCTGTCGCATCTCTCAAAGGTACAGGGTGGACGGAAAGCCGGACCAAGTTCCTCATGGCGAACTTCAAGTTTAGGGAAGATTTGTCTTCAATCCTTGAGGGGCTGTATATGGAAGAGGGCTTTTCGTTCTATTCCAAGACTATAGGCAATATGGCGAAGACCAGCTCATACGCGCGTTATTATGGCGGGGTTGCTCAGACCTCCGATGTATCCACCTATATGCGGTCAAGCGGATATTGGTCTTCCGGCAAGGAACGCTGGATGCAGGGCAGGGCAACTCTCGGATGGAACGGGAGTTTCGGTCTCCATTCTCTCAAAACTGCGCTCAACGCTCATATCTCTGATTTCAACGGCAACGGTTCACAGTCATATAACTGGAAATACCGTTACCTGAACTATAGCGGAAGTCTGGATTACTCTTATGATGACAGGTATTGTGCGACGGCAGCGTTATCATACTTCGGAGACGACGCCTATGCCGAGGGAAACAGATTCCATCTCTACCCGAGCGCATCATTTGCATGGAAAGTGTCGAATGAGGACTTCCTTAAGGACAACAGGTCTGTCAATAGCTTGACAGTGAAGGCATCCGTAGGATTGAGCGGGGCTTCCCGCTCTTATGTGGGCATAGACGGATTCTATACCGACGGACGTTACCTCTATCAGCAGTATTACAGTTGGACAGGGAGCTTCGTGACGGGTTTGGGACCGAACTATGACGGAGGCACGAGCGGGCTCAAACCGCTTTTCAGGGCTAATCCTGATATTCGTCCCGAGCGAAGTCTGAAGGCCGATCTCGGCGTCAGCGCCATGCTTTGGAACAAGTTGAGTGTCAGCATGGATGGATTTATAGACAGGCGCACGGACATATTGACTCTGGACCGGAGCCGGATGGATTGTTTCGGAGATGACATCTTCTATTCCAACATCGGCGACATGACGAACTTCGGTATTGACCTCAGTCTCGCTTACTCATCCGCACTCGGCGAACTTGAGTACTCCGTTTTCGCAAATCTTCTTCTTGCCCGCAATGTGGTCAATGAAATGGGCGAAGTGGGTGTAAGATACCCTTATAACGCATCGACCGGACTTCCGTATGGAACGCGGATGGGGCTTGAATGTGTAGGCTTTTATGCCGTTTCCGATTTTGATCTGGACGGGGAGTTGAATCTTGGTCAGCCTGTGCCGCTCTTCGGGTCAGTGCAGCCCGGAGACCTCAAATACAAGGACCAGGACGGTGACGGCATCATAGATGAGACTGATTTCGTGAAGATCGGCAATCCTGCTTATCCTTCGGCATCGTTCAGTCTCGGTGCAGAGTTCAGGTACAGGTCATTCGATTTGTCTGTTCTGTTTACGGGAACTGCCGGTTCCAGTGTCAATCTCCTCGATTATTCGCAGTGGAGGACATTTGAGAACTACGGCAATGCGTTCCCTTGGGCACAGAATGCCTGGGTCTACTACCCAGAAGCCAAACTGGATACTCGCGACACGGCTACATATCCGAGGCTCACCACTGCGAGCAATGAGAATAATTACACCTCAAGCTCTTTCTGGATAAGAGACAACAGCTATCTGAGGCTGAAGAACTTGGAGCTCGGTTACCGTTTGGGCAAATGCCGTGTTTTCGTGCTCGGACGCAATCTCTTGACTCTGAGCAGCCTTCTTTCGGAGTGCAAGATGGATCCGGAGACGGTGAACTACAGCTATCCACAGGGCAGATCCTACAATCTCGGAGTTCAAATAACTTTTTAAGACAGTATGAGAAAGTACATATTCATAAGCGGTATCCTGGCTCTGTCCATGTCCGTAAGCGGGTGTTCCGATTTTCTGGAGACTCGTCTGGATGTCTACAACACCATGGACCGACTTCAGACGAGGTATTCCACCTTGGATAATTTTGCGGTGGCGTACTACACTCCCATGCAGTCCGGGTTCAGGATCATAGACGGCAATCTGTTTGCGAGTGCATCCGATGAAGCGGAACAGACGGCGGCTGTATCCGAAGTGTCCGTATTCAACAAAGGGATACTTTCTCCTGAACGCAATCCTCTTTCATATCTGTATGGCAGGTATTATGAGGGTATAAGGGCGGCGCATTTCTTCCTGGATTATGCTGTGGACGGAGAAGATTTCCTTGCACTCAACAGGGATACTTCCACGGTATACAATCCCGACGGTACAGTATATAGCACCGACAAGCCAAAGGCTTATAAGAGAGACATCATCAATCTCGGCTGGCAACGCGCGGAAGCCCGTATAGCGGAGGCATGGTACTATGGCGAATTGATCAAGATGTACGGCGGAGTCCCGATTATTGGAGACGATCCTTCCAATCCGAGTATGACTCCTGCCACTTATGACGAGGTGGTCGAGCACATAGTGAAGCTGATAGACGAAAACTGCGACAAAGTCAATCTGGACTGGCGTGTGGCGCTGACTCCCGATGGGGATAATGACATTGCCGATGTGGCGAACTGGAATTTCCGAGACAATATGGGGCGATTCGACAAGACTTCGGCTCTTGCCATCAAGGCCCGTGTGCTCCTGTACGCCGCGAGTCCGAGAAATAATCCGGAGAACTCAATCGCCAAATGGGAACGCGCGGCTGAAGCGTCACACGATGTGATTGAGCTTCGCAAGGACATTTTCGCCAAGGGTTTCGGCTTCGGAGAGGATGCCAAGACCTATCCGGACTATCGTATGCCGCTCAATCGTGACTACAACAGGTATTTCGTTTCAAACAATGCCGCCAAAGATGTCGAGTCCATTTTCCTCATACGAGAGGCCGCCGGGAACCAACTTGAGGTCATGAATTATCCGGTTGGCACCAGGGGCGGCAGAAGCGGTGTCTGTCCTACCCAGAACCTCGTGGATGCTTACGAGTACATTGGTCCGGCGACCCTCAATCCTTACGAAAACCGCGATCCACGTCTCGAGGCCTCGATAGTAGTCAACGGCTCGAGCTGGAACGGTGTCAACAATTTCGACCAGTCTGCCCAAGGGCAGTTCAGCCAGAAAACCGATGGCGCCGGCAAGACAGGTTATTATCTCAAGAAGTTCCTTGCTCCAAACCTCAATCTCATAGAAGGTGGCAAGACAGATCATGTCTGGGTCGTTTACCGCTATGCGGAAGTGCTGCTGAATTATGCCGAAGCTATGAATGAAGCCTATGGTCCAGATTCCGATCCCAAGGGCTATGGCATGACGGCAAGGGAGGCACTCGCAGAGGTGCGGAATAGTGCCAGTACATCGCTCCCGTCGGTCAGCGCGTCATCAAAGGAAGACTTCAGAAAAGCCGTGAAGCAGGAGAGACGGGTGGAACTCGCTTTCGAAGATCACCGCTATTGGGACCTCATCAGGTGGAAAGATGCAGAAGACGTGCTCAACAAGCCGATCAAGGGTATGGTCATCAGAAAGAACAATCTCGGGGGCTACCAGTACTCCACGACAGTTGTAGGTCAAAGGGTTTTCGAAGAGAAACAGTATTATCTGCCATTCACGCGGGAAGAACTCGCAAACTCAAGAGGGGCGTTGACTCAGAATCCGTTATACAATTAGATTTATGAACATAAGACTATCATTATGGCTGTTGATTGCACTTGTTGCGGTCTCTGCCTGCGGGAAAAACGATGCGACCGATGATTATGGTTTTCCACTTGTCTATATTCCACAGGCGACTGTGACGGGACTGGACAACTCCTACCCCATCCCCAACGGTCCGGTCGGACAGAATTCTACTTATTCATGCAGATATGATGAATCTGCCGGTGTGCTGGAGATTGCTTTAGGGGTTATCAGATCCGGATATCTGCATAATGCAAAGGGATTCAGCGTCAGTTTGAAGACATCGTCATCCGTATGCGGGGACAAACTTGCGGACTATGAGTCCAAGTCAGTTCCTGCCGCGTTGCTTCCGCTTGAGTACTGCACTGTCCCGCAGACGATTACCGTTGAGCCCGGCAAGAACGGCGCGACCTGTTATATGGGTGTGGATCTGGAGGGGCTTTCCGAATTGTCATTGTATGAATCAGGCGCGTACAAGATTCTATTGCTCGGGCTTGAAATCAGCGATCCAACCGAGTATGAACTAGCGGAGGAGAATACCAGTGTCGTCATCGTGCTTGATCTTAACAGCGCATATTGGGACGATGTGGCGGAGAACCTCCCTGAGTCTGCTATAAGAGATTTATTTCCCATTTATTAACTACTTTAATTTATTCATTTATGAAAACAAGTTTTAAATTGGCAGCCGTTTTGGGCGCAATGCTCGCGTTTGCCGCTTGTCAGCCCGAGGATAAACCCGTTGTCAGTCCTGAGGAGCCGAAAGTCGAAGTGAAAGCAGATTTCTCTTTTGAAGTCAACAACCTTGAAGTCGTGTTCACCAATAAGTCAGAGGGCGCCGCTTCCTACAAATGGGAGTTCGGCGACGGCGAGACTTCCAAAGAGGTATCTCCTACCCACACTTACGCATCGGCAGGGGAGTACACAGTGAAGCTTACTGCTGCCAATGCTGACGGAGAGACAGCCAAGGCGGAGAAGAAAGTTCAGGTTTCCGGCGCGGTCAAGGCATATTTCACCTATAAGGCACTTGACGGAAGAGCCGGCAAATTCGGGAAGATTGTTTCTTTCGATGCCACTGCGTCCGAGAATGCGTCCTCAATCGCCTGGGACTTCGGTGACGGACAGACTTCAAGCGAGTTCAAGGCAGACCATGAATTCCCTGAGTTCGGCGAATACGAAGTGAAGGCTACTGTCAAGGGCGACAATGGTTCAGAGGATGTGTATAGCCAGACTGTCGAGGTCATCGCCAATAACGAACTGCTCAAGGGCGGTGAGATGAACGAGGGGGACGAGCAGTATTGGACGATTGCTCCTATTTATGCGCATCTTGATGACAGTTATGATGATGACCCCACAAAATACTGCTGGACTCCGACATTCGGATATACCGATGACAAGCCCGCAGGTGGCGAAGGCGGCTGTCTGCGACTCATTTCCGAGACCAGCCACGACTGGGCCAACAACTTCCTGATGTATCAGACGATTGAAGTCGAGGAAGGAGATGTACTTCGTGTTTCCGCCGAGATGAAGTGGGGTGAGAATAACAATAACAACGGACTTCTCTGGTTCGGGTTCTCTGAATTAGATCCGGGTAAAGCTCCCGCTGACGGCACGGCTGTCATTGAGATGTACAACTACTGGGCGAATACAGTATCTATTCCAGCATTTGACGGCAATTTTGCCGCCAACGAGTCTTGGCTGAATGCCAATACCGAGATGGGACTTGGTTACAGCGGTGATGGCGAGACTCCCTATGTCGAATACACTGTAGAGAAGACAGGAACTCTTTACTTCTATATGAACTACCGCTGCGTCTATAGTGTAGTGACAATTGCTAAAGGCAGGGAGATGTTCTTTGACAGTTTCAGTGTCAAGATTATAATATAGTTCTTTTTTGTGGTTTTGCAGAGGGTGGAATGTGTCTGCCCTCTGCTTTTAAGATATATCAGTATGAATCATAAAGCGATTGCAGCAGTTCTGTCCCTATCTTTGACTCTTTGTGCCAATGCACAGGTCGTCGATGACGACAGTCGCTTCATGCGCCCGTTTACGGAAGACTTTTCATCTTCTTCCCCTTCGTATTTTGGTTTCAGTGGAAGTTCTTTCCGCTATAGCTGCGGCATTCCTTCTTTTACGGAAAAGGATACCGATGTCCTTGTGATGCGCATCAGTCCCGATGATCCAGCCGGAGCCGGCAGGGGACCGGAGATTGCCACGCCCAAGCGGACGCATTTCGGCACCTATTCAGCCAGAATCAGGGTCCCTGACGTCCAGAAGGTACAGCCCAATATTGGCAGCGTAGTCGGGTATTTCACATATAGGGAAGACAAGACTTTCGGACTGAGCGAGATAGACTTCGAATGGCTGATCGCTGACCCTGAACTTATCTATGTAGGAACATGGACGGGCCCTGACTGCAACCAGAGGGTAGGACGCACCATCAATCTTGCCAAAGGCGAGATTCTATACACCAATTACCGTTCGGCACATGACGGCGGGATAAATCACGATTTTACGGATGAGGCTTCCACCACTCCCCGCAAGATAGATCCCATAGCGGACTACAACGCTTCCAAACGTTTCTATGTCTATGGTTTCGACTGGTATCCAGACAGACTTACATGGTGGATTGAGCATCCCGAGACAGGGGAAAAAGTCATATTGTGGGACTACAGGGGCACGACTCCGCATTTCTCAGGCATACCTCAGTCTCCGACCACATATCTGCTCAATTTCTGGCATACCAATAATTGGCCGGTAGACACCAATCCTCTCTCGATAGAGAAACCCGCATATCCCTATTCATTAGAGATAGACTGGATGAAATATGAACCTTACGATGAAATCAATATTGAGTGGCGGAAAGCCAACAATTGGTAGGAGCTTCGCTTTCATCGCAGCCGTTGCAGTTCTGTTATGCGCCTGCAATTCGCCGGCTGATCCAGTCTCTCCGGTTGAACCGCCGACGCCGGATCCCGAGCCCGAGCCAGTGGAGTTAAGTGCTGCTATCAGCGAAGATTTCTCCGGGGAATTATCCCCGCTTCTCGATATGAACATAAGGACCGCACGGGAAGACTTCAGGTATTTTTCCTCTTTCCCTTCGTTTACTGAAAGGGGCACTGAAGTCATGCTCATGCGCATTGACCCGTCTGATGCCGCCGGAATCAAGCGCGGTCCGTCCGTAACATCCAATAAGAAATGCCTTTACGGCTCATATTCTACTCGCTTTAGAATCCCTGGCACAGTGAAGGCCCAGCCCAATCTGGGCGTGTGCGCTTCACTCACTCTGACAGACAATGAGGCGCAGCTTGCGCTTGAAGTCAGGGTGTCGGATCCCACGGCTGTTTATCTGGTTTTTCCCGGTGGGGAAGAGGTGGTCAGACCGGATGGATTCAATGCCTCGACAGCCTTTCATCTCTACGGGATAGATTGGAGCGAAGATTCCATCTTATGGTGGCTGAAGACCTCCGAGAAGTCTGAAAAGATTGTGATCAAAGAAATTCCGTCGGAGAGTTTCACCAACCCTGCGTACTATTCCTTTAATTATTATTACAGCAAACTCAAGCCTGTCAAAGGCAATCCCAACTCCATTCAGGCCCCGTTGTATCCCTACGAACTTGAACTTGACCAGATGTCATATACACCTGCTGAATAGTGGGATCTCCATAAAGATGACTACCGCCGCTTACCGCATTTCCCGCTGCGCTGAAAGTGTGGAATAATGGCTATTCATAGAGCTAATTACAGCCGATCGGGATTTCCGGTCGGCTGTTCTGTCATAGATTCTCGTAAGAGATGCCGTAGTCCTCGCCGTATTCCCGTTTGTATTGGGAGATGAAGCTCTGGTAGCAAACTCTTGCTTCGTCTTCGCGTGACAAAAGTCTGTATGCCTGTACTTTGCTCTTGAGGGCGTCTTCATCCAGACTGTCTATATTGAAAATGATGTCGGCGCAGAGTATGGCGTTGGCGTATTCTTTCATTTCCATGCGTCGTTTCATCTCGGTTTGTATTACAGGTTGGACTTGTAGCTCCGTGTCATCCTTCATTTTGTCGAAAAGAGGGTCAGACTCCCCGAGCAGGAACTTGCCTCTGGAGAGAAGTCTGACGAGCATGTTCATGTCAGGATTCTTGTCTTTCAGTATGGTCTGGAACATCAGATAGTCGCAGAAGAACGGCTCATGGACCCTAAGTATGAAATACCCGTCTTCATATTCTATGGATACTCCTTCCATGTTCGACAGGGCTTTCCTGAGCTTGTTCATGGTTACTCCGCGCAGATTCTTGGCATGTTCATTGTCCTTGTCGGGCCAGAGCATGGCGTGTATGCGTTTGGAACTCACTCCTCCCTTTTCTCCTCCCCGCAGAATAAGCAAAAGCAGGTGGCGTAACCTTTCCGGGAACTCCGTTGTGATCTCATTGCCGTCGGAGTCGTATGCCGCAAAACCTCCGAAAAGAAGTATGGAGTTTGGCCTGGGCTTGAGCGGTTCAAGCGCGGCGGCAGGTATGCTGCCCCCCAACTTGCGTTTCCGCGCCCTGCCGCGTGCCGGCAGGACAACCGTGATTCCCACGACTGACAGCACGAGCAACAGGATGACAATTCTTTGAATCCTCACGCCGTTGACGGTTGTAATGCTGCGATTGAGGGGAGGGAAGGACAGGGTATAGATGCTCACAGTAGAGTCTATGTCGTTGGACGACTCTTCGATGACCGCTATCAGTTTCTGCAGAGTTCCGTCATAGTAAAGATTGGCATTGGTGAGGATGCGATCCGAGTTCATCGGTATAACGTCCGCGTATGTCCGCATTCTGCCGCTCTCAATCGAGAAACAATAGAGCTGCAGTTCAGTCTCAGTGCTACTCTCTGGATACATCAGGGTGTAGAAGCATCCGTCTCCGGGGAGTACCATGTTACGCACGGGGACTCTGTTCGGCTCCTGCTTGGGCAGAGTCCATAGCATCTCCGCCTCGAAAGTGACCGGGTCAATGGCGAACAGGTCATACATGTATTGGCGGCCGAGTACATGGTTGCCGCTCTCATTGCCCATTCCACCGAAAAGATATATCTTATCCGTGACAGGATCCAATCCCGCCGATGCAAAATACCTCGGCCATACTGCATCGCCGGATAATTCCGGCGCAGGTCTCCATTCGTTGTCCGCATCCAGACGATAGAATAGTCCGTTATACTGTTGGTTGCCGAAGCCTCCATAGAGGTAATGGCAGCCTCTCAGCGTGTCAGTTATGATATTGTGGTGATGTAGCTGAGTAGGGAAGCGCCAGCATGAAAGACTCTTCCAGTGTCCATCCTGTCCGAGAAATGCCAAGGTCGGAGTGTCATCCGGCACATCGTCGTCATAATAAGCCTCATAGCAGTAATACCCTCCGTCGTACGCAAAACTGGAACCGAGGAAAGTCCTGATTGGGTTGGTGTCAGTCGTTCTCCGGGCTGAAATGCCACCCTTTCCAATAGGATAACGAATCAGTGAATCCCGTGAAATCATATACACTTCATGTCGTGAAGCATCGTACCCGCAGGTCAGGAATCTGGAACTGTGCTGCGTATGTGTCTTCTTCCAATGCATCCTATCCTGATTGAGCCATTCCGGATTGTTCAACTTCGCTTTAATCAGAGGTGAAGAACTGGATGCCACATTGCCGGAGTCTTCTTCCAACGGGAAAACTATGATATCCCTGTCAAGGGTGACAGACAACTTGCGCAGGTCAAATGACGGGACATCAAGCCGGTATTCATTTTTGCCGAGACAAATGAAGGTCTTGTATCTGCCTTTGAAATCCAGAGCGCCCGATACCGAATGATCACCTATGCTCAGATGGACGCTGTCTTTACGGGGATACATTTTGAACTCAACGGGTAACCATTTGCCACTATGCATTTTAGTCCTCGGGAAAGAAAGCTCGGAAATGCACCTTACTCCTTCATATATCACTTGGAACTGGTAGTCCTGACCCATACTGTCCATATACAGACATATTCCTCCCGTGCTGCTCTCGTCTATTCTGCGTCCCACCCTAAAAATGAGACCCAGATCGTTATCCTTGGTGGGGGAGAAGTCAAAGCGGAGCACCAGGGAATCTGAAAACCCCTTCCCAGGGTGGATGACCATACTGGTTCTGTTCTTGATTTCATAGTCCGATCCACGGAAATGGAGACCCTGTCCATAGGCAGCAAGGCTGCCCAATGCAAGGAATAGAATAGCGCTACTTCGTTTCATTGGTTATAGTTTTTGTGGCATAAATATATGTTTTTCTACAAATTAACCCAAATTTTTGAGACAAATAAGGGTTAATTAACCCATTTCTTAATACATGGCGCTTTACTTTGTTGTCAAAACGCACGCAAACTAATGTCCAATTCAGGTCTTTTCGTTGCATTTGTTTTGACGGCTTCGCTGGTTTTGTCGGGGTGCAGTCCACAGGCAAATAATGGAGACATCGTGATTCCACCGTCCTCTCCGGACGCTGTGGCATACGAAAATGTCCATGACGGATCTCAAAACGATGGCTTCTATATGCCAGAATCACCACGCATTCCGTGCCTGTATTGGAATTGCGTGGGCATGAAGCAAAACGGGCTGCCATACCAGTTGTTGTGTGAGTCTCTTGCAGGCATAGTCAACGGGGCTTTCATGGAAGGGCGCTCGGATGTTGCAGTGTGGCTGGATATCGATTCCGACTCTTACGCTCAATCCAAGTCCTCCATCGGTCGCGAAATCGGTCGGCAGACAGCTTATGAACTGGCGCTCAATTCCTATGGTCCGGTAGATGGTGTAGATGTGCAGGTCAGGGACCTTTTCCGCGGTTATATCCTTACAGATGTGGAACGCAATCCTGAAAGCGCTGTCGTCGCTTCGGTTGCAGCCCATGTGTACCAGGCTCTCATCGTGGATGTCACTTTGCAGGACCGTTTCTCCGGGCTTCAGATGATTTACGATGCACGAGGAAAGACCACTCAGAATGCATGGAATGAGTTCAGGGACAAGTGTTCCAACAACTCTTTGGTTGTAATGCCGGTGGGGACCGCAGAATTGCGCAACTATGCCATTTCCCATCGTCTTTTTACTTTTAATCTCAACAGGAAGCAGGGGACTTCCTCTGCGGGCATGAACAGCGCTCTCTTTGACGAGATTCTGGCTTGGCTGGAGCCGAACTCGCCCGTTTTGGGGTGGGAGAGCGGAGAATTCGGAGAGGACGAGTTCGTGGGCAAGGTTTCCCTCTACGGGCATCTCATGCTGGCTGCCGACTGGAGCTACAACCACCCTTTGACCTCCGCCGGTGCCCGTGGTCGTCAGCCTTCGGCGTTGGCTCCAGTAATCAATCCACGCGACATCGACTATAATGAGCAGAAGAATTTCGTCTCGTTTTTCCTGAGCGACGGGGACAACTATCAATGGGTAATGGGAGACGGTTTTGTCAAAGACTTCTATGCCATGCCTGAACGCCTTGAGACCAAGATGAGCTTCGGTCTGCCCGCCCAGGCACTTTCTGAACTGGCCCCCGACCGCTATACCCGTTTGTTCGGGCTTTGCGGGGAAGATAATACGCTCATGGAGACATTTGGAGGAGGGTATTTCTATGCGGATACCTATGCGCTCAAGACTGACCACCGCGAATCCAGTCTCGCACTAATTGCCGCACGCACATCCGCCCACATGCGCAGCCACAGACTCAAAGTGCTCCAGCTTATCTCATGGCGGGCGTTCTCCCAGGACGCGATGGAAGCATATCAGGCTTTTGTGGATGCGAATGACCAGCTTGAAGGCATCGTTGTCATACAGTATTCGCCTTACACCGGAGGCAAGGGAGAAATCAGATGGTGTACCAACAAGAAAGGTTATGATATCCCCGTCATAAGCGTAAAATATACTCTTTGGAAGGGGCTTTCCACAGATGATGGCGGTGGCAATCCACAGCAGGTCTCCAAGTCGATGAACTCTTGGGAGCCTTCCGGCGGATCTTCATTCTCGCTCTGCTGCGTTCACGCGTGGAGTGCATTTGACGGCAGACGCTCCGCTTCTGCCTCTCAAGCCTGTCTGGAGCAGTTGCCCGGACGTTTCAAGGCTGTCTCCACGCAGGAACTAATCTGGCGAATACGCATGGCATACAGGCCTGAACAGACACGACAGTACTTATCCACAATTAAATAATCAATCTTAGTTAACCAAAACATGATGAAATCCAAATCCAAACTCATTACGCTGGCAATGCTGATGTTTGCCGGTGTTTCGATGTTCTCCTCATGCACTGAGAAAGAGTCTGCTGAGGAAGACTGGGGTACGGGAACCATCTCCGGTGTCGTGACCGATACCGGTGGCGAACGTATCGAATCAGTCAATGTCACCGTGGAGGGGACGGAACTGTCTACCACCACGTCTTCCGACGGTACTTTTTCGTTGGACATCGTTATCCGCAAGACCAATGTAGTGAAATTCCAGAAGACCGGCTATGCGCTTGTGGGCATGACCGTCCCTGCCAAGAACTTCGTGGGCGGAAAAGTTACCCTCAATCCTGTTCTTGAGGTTGCCGATGCCTCCATCACCGGTCGTGTGCTCGATGCGAGCCATGGCAATGTTCCTTTTGCCGGCGTTACGGCTTCTATCGGCTCCAAGACAGTCACTACCGGAGAAGATGGCGTGTTCTCTTTCACTGACCTGACTCTTTCCGATTACACTCTGACGCTCCGCAAGGCCGGTGCAATGAACATCACCCGCCAGATCAAGAAGGACGATTTCAAGGATCACAAGGTAGACCTCGGCGACATCGCCATGGGTGGCAAGGAACTCTTCAGAGGTAAGACTCTTGACGACATCAAGCAGCAGGCTCCTTTCCTCTACATGGACGAGTATCGCGGCGGTTGGGGCGGCGGCGGTCTTACCGACTGGTCCTGCTCATTCTTGTCTGCTCAGGTCAAGTCTGAAGGTGATATCGAGAATCAGGGTGAAGGCATGACTTTGCGTATCAGAAACGGAGATGAAGACAAGGCCAACAACCCCGCAGATTATGAATTCCACGATACCTATATCTATGGTGTCAAGGATATCACGACTACCAACAAGTGCCTTACGGTGAATGCCCGTACCCACCAGGGTCCCGCTCATTTCTCTGTCGTCGTGGTAGATATCAATGCAGATGATCCCGAGGCCGAGCGTCTTCCCGAGACAGACCTCAAGGAGTACAGTGAAGGTTTCTCAAGCGGTGACTATCTCAATTTCCGCTACGACCTCTCCAAGTATGTGGGCAAGCGCATTGCAATCGCAATCGGCGTCCACCGCTGGTCTGCCGGCGACTATTGGGTCCAGGTTCCTTTGAAGCACATCACATTCGCTCCCGAATATGTCGATGGTGACAGCCATCTTTCCGGTACTGAAGTGGCTGATCTGCCCGGCTGGCATCTCACCATAGAGCAGCTCGGCTCCATGATGCCCAATGACAACAAGCATTTCACCGCCTATACTCCCGACGGAGTGGAGGTCTGGGGACGAGATAACTGGGGTCCTCAATACAAGGCATGGCAGTATCAGTGCGAGAATCACATCGCTGCGCAGTGGGGATTTATGTATATCAACAAGGATACAGAACCGTTAGTCGGTGAGGGCTTTACCATTAAGACTCGTTCTGATGTCGATGCCGATTACCAGTTACCTGAGTCGTTCTGGTTCTCCAAGTTCTCCATCACCGATGCCAATGACCACATGGCTATGCGCGTCCGCAACTTCTCTTCGAGCGATCCTACTGTATTCCGCGTGACTGCCGTCACTACTGACGGCGCCGCCAAGGCAATCGCTCCTTACGAGAATAATGCCCAGTCCGCCGAAGCGACTGAGAATGGCTGCTGGAAGTTCATGCACGAAGATGGCTCCAAGGGCTCGCCCGACAAATACGCCACCTTCAAATACGACTTCAGCGAGTTCTCCGGCAAGGATGTAGTAATCTGCATAAGCGTCCACAAGGGTGAAGTCCGTGGCGGTGAGCAGAAACTTACTATCTACGACATCACACTCGACTAACAAGGCGTTTTGATGAAAAGACTTTTTGGATTTATCTTGGTTATGATGTCCCTCGTTGCCTGTGGGATCCTGCCTTCCTGTGGAAAGCAGGCGTCCCCGGGAAACGGCGGGGATCTGCCCGGGACAAATATCAACGCGCCTACGGCATCGAGAAACCTTGAGCGTGCCATAGAACTGACCGATGCTGCCGTGAGAAACTATTTCAATGAGGCTGACGGCTTTGCGATGTACAGGTATTACAACCCTTACAACAAAGTCCATCAGAACAATGAAATCGGCAGCGTATGGATGTACACCAGCTCCATAGAGGCGGTGAATGCCATTCTGAAGGCTCTTGAAGCCGACAAGGACAAAGGCAATACTGCGCTCTATGATGCCAATCATGACAGGTATGTGCAGCTCTTGGACAAACTGATCAACCGTCTGGAATACTATAGCGGTACTTTCTCGCTTACATCCTTCACTCAGACCCGAGACTGGACCGTGTATGGCGTGAACCGTGGCAGGACTCCCGGCGGGGCTTCCGTGGGTGGCAAGGACAATGTGTACGATGACCAGCAGTGGCTGATACGCGAACTGGTGGAAGCATGGCACCTGACCGGAAACAGCAGTTATCTCGAGAAGGCCGAATACCTTACCGAATATGTGCTGGACGGATGGGATTGCAGCGTGAAGAACGGCAAGGAGCGTGGCGGCATCCCCTGGGGTCCCGGCTACTACTCCAAGCATTCCTGCAGCAACGGTCCCATGGTCAGTCCGTTGGTCTGGCTGTACGAGGCCTACAAGGACAAATCCGACAAGATCACACATCGTTACATCGATCTTTCCGACGGGCGTACACGCCGTACGGAGGAGATGTCCAAGGCTGACTATTATCTGATGTTTGCGAAGAAAATCTATGATTTCCAGCGCAACAATCTGATGATGAGAGACGGCTCCAAAGTATATGCCGACAACCTGAACGGACCGAATATCGGTGCGGATATCCAATACGAAATCGTCGGCGGAGAACGCTACCGTAAGGCCGCCGATCTGAATGATTTCAACGGACCTGCATTGTCCTACAACAGCGGGACCATGCTTTCGGGGGCTGCGGATTTGTATCGTGTGACACATGATGACGCCTATCTGAAAGATCTTCAGGCCCTTGATGTGGACAGTTTCAGGGCTTTCGCCAAGTTGGGGCAGCAGAAAGACGGCTATTATTCCTATGCCATAGACGGATTCAACAACTGGTTCAACGGCGTGCTCTTCCGTGCTTATGTGGACGCATTCCCTTATGATGCTGCTGCGGCCGGAGCCATTGATTCTTTTCAGCAGAATCTGGACTATGCGTGGGTTAATTTCCTTTATGAAAGCATGTTGCCTTCCAGTCTTCTGGTAGGATGGAATATCGACAGAAGCCGCAACAATGTGGAGGGCATGTTCATTTTCGCATTTGCTGCGGAGTATGCCGCATTGTCCCGTTACTTGAATATGTAACCATATAATACAATTTAACTTATATTTATGCACACTAATTGTAACTTGATTTCGCGTTTCGCAAAAGCCTGCCTGGTAGGAATACTGGCACCGGCGATTGCTTTCGCGCAGACAAATGTCACGGTTACCGGAACGGTGCTTGACGACTCCAACGAGCCTGTCATCGGTGCCAGTGTCATTATGGTGGGAACCCAGAACGGCGTCCCCACCGACCTGGACGGTCACTATTCCATAACCGTTCCTTCTGACGCGTCTCTCGAGTTCTCCTCCATCGGTCTCGCGACCATAGTGGAGAAAGTGAACGGACGCACGGTTATCAATGTTGTCCTGACGACGGACAATACTTTCCTCGAGCAGGCTGTCACCGTCGGTTACGGCACGCAGAGGAAGGGTTCCATCACCGGAGCCATCGCCGGCATATCTGCCGACAATCTGGTGAAGACCAAAACCGAAAATCCGCAGAACATGCTTACCGGTCGTGTTCCCGGTCTCCGCGTTTGGCAGAAGACCTCCGAGCCCGGTTCGTATTCTTCCAATATCGATATCCGTGGTTTCGGTGAGGCTCTGGTAGTCATCGACGGCGTTCCCCGTAGCATTGACGATTTCAACCGCCTCAATGCGGCTGACATCGAGAATGTCTCCGTCTTGAAAGATGCGGCTGCGGCTATCTATGGTGTCCGTGGCGGTAGCGGTGTCATACTCGTGACCACCAAGAAGGGCAGTGAAGGCAATGCGAAGGTGAACTATAACGGTTCTTATACCTTGCAGACTCCTTCCGGACTTCCTGAGCTTGCAAGCATCACCGATGCCATGATGATACGCAACGAGATGAATTTCAACAACATCAACGGCGGCTCACCTATGTTCACCGATGAGTTCATGCAGGATTATATCAACGGCACCCGCCAGGGTACTGACTGGAATGAGCTTGTAATCCAAAAGATTGCTCCCCAGACCCAGCATGATGTCTCCATTTCCGGAGGTACTGAGAAGTACAAGTACTATGTCTCCATGGGCTACATCTATCAGGAAGGTTTCTTCAAGAGCGGTGACCTGAATTATGACAAGTACAATCTTCGCGCTAACATAGATGCAGAAATCGTAAACGGCCTCACAATGAATTTGAGCTTGGCGGGAACCATCGACCAGCAGAACAAGCCTCAGTCCGAGTCTGACCAGATTATCCGCAACTGGTGGCGCCAGGGAGGTCTCTATCCCGCTTATGCAGACCCTGAGGGTACGATGCTCAGCTATACCGGTATGGATCTGGACGAAAACACCATCGCTGAAATGACAGCTGATGTGTCCGGTTTCCGCACATACAACAAGAAGCAGCTCCAGAGCTCCGCTTCGCTCACTTATGATTTCGGAACTTTGAGCGATGCCCTCCAGGGCTTGAGCGCCAAGGTCCTGTATAGCTATGACCTGCGTTTCGACACAAATACCAACTACCGCAAGGAGTACAACCTCTATGCTGCCAACGGTGACGGAACATACAGCATGAAGGTCTACAGCGGTTCGACTCCCTCTTACCTCGCTAAAGAACATTACCAGAGCAATCAGAATCTCTTCCAGGCGACTCTCAATTACGAACGCAAGTTCGGCAAGCACAATGTAGGCGCACTCCTTGGTTTCGAAGACCAGATCTTCAACAGCGAGATGACCGGTGCTTCCGGCAATCTGCTTTTCAGCAATCCTTACTTCACCTCCATTTCCGGTGACAAGGACGCCTACGGTATCGTAGGTCAGTACCGCGATGTGGAGCACAAGGCATTCTTCGGAAGACTCAACTACAACTACGACGAGCGTTACCTCATCGAGGCCCAGATCCGTCGTGATGCATCTTCCTACTTCGCTCCCGGACATCAGTGGGGATGGTTCCCTTCAGTCAGCGCCGGTTGGAGAATTTCTCAGGAACCTTGGTTCAAGAGCATAGCCGCACTTGACTTCATCAACCAGTTGAAGGTACGTGCGAGCTATGGTATCATGGGTGACGACCGCGGTCCGAGTGACTACGCATGGATGACGGGTTACACTTATCGTGGCGGTGAAACGAGTGAGAACGGCTGGTACAACGGATATGTGCCCGGTTACATTTTCAACGGTCAGTTTATCTATACTGTTGACCCTCAGCCTCTTCCTAACGAAGATTATTCTTGGTACAAGATCAACACGTTCAATATCGGTGTCGATTTCGAAGCTTGGAGAGGTCTTCTCGGCGTGAGCTTCGACTATTTCCACCGTCATCGCAGCGGTCTCCTTACTCAAAATACCAATGAAATGCCTACGGTCGTTGGTGCCAGCGCCCCTGTCATCAACGGCGAGTCCGACTACAACATGGGTCTTGAGTTGTCAATCACTCACCGCAACAGGATTGGCGAGTTGAACTACGGTCTTGCCGGGATGCTCTCCATCACCAGACAGAAGTATGGCGTTTCCCTCCGCAATGGTGGCTACGGCAACTCTTATGAGCAGTGGCGCAATGACAACCTGAACAACCGTTATCAGGGCGTTCAGTTCGGTTATGAAGGTGACGGACGTCTCACTTCATGGGAAGACATCTGGGAGTATGGCGAAAGTGTCTATACAGAGCGCGACGCACTCCCCGGTGACTACAAGTATCTTGACTGGAACGGAGACGGTGAAATCAACGGACTGGACGAGCATCCCTATGCTTTCGACCAGACTCCTTGGATGAACTACTCATTCTCCATCGATGCTTCATGGCGTGCTTTTGACATTGCAATTCTCTTCCAGGGCTCGGCTCTCGGTTCAATGGAATATGTGGAGCCTCTGCACGAAGTTTGGGGTGTTCCCCAGAGCGGCGGCGGTGTGCTCACCCAGTTCCTGGATCGTTGGCATCCGACCGACGAGGGTTGGACAGATCCCTATGATCAGAGTCTGAACTGGACTTCCGGTCACTATGCGCTTTCCGGACGTTGGGCTCGCTCAAACTCTTCCTTCAACAGGGTCAGCACTGACTTCCTGCGTCTGAAGAGTGTCGAGCTGGGTTATACCCTCAAGATCAAATCTCTTGAAAATGCGTCTCTCCGTGTGTATGCCAACGCATACAATCCTCTCACTTTCACCAAGTTGAAATTCGTTGATCCGGAGCATCCTGCCGATTCCTACGGACGCATGTATCCTCTGAACAAGACTTACACCTTGGGTGTGAACATCACATTCTAAAATGCATTCGATTATGAGAAAGTCATTTATATTTGCCGTTTTGGCTTTGGTCCTTGCATCTTGCTCGGATATGTACCGTCCTACAAAGGACAAGGTGAGTGACGATGATATATTCTCCTCGCCCTCCGCAGCCCAGGTGTATATGACCCGACTGTACAGCAATCTCCCCATAGAGGACTTCAAGTACCAGGCGGCCTGGGGCGTCACTTTCAACTCATGGCTGGGATCTTTCGGTCTCGCCGGAAGTGGTGAAGCCGTAAGCCGTGAGGGTCTGTCCCGCTCTTTCACTTACGAGGACAATCCTTATTGGGGTGCAGGCTACACACTCATCCATGACGCGAACCACCTCATCGAGACTGCTCCCGAGTATGAAGGAACTCTCGGTGCTGCCGTGACAAGCGAGCTTGTCGGTCAGGGTTATTTCGTACGTGCATTCACGCTGTATGCACTTGCCCGCAGGTACGGCGGCGTTCCGCTTCCTACCAGCACCATTCAGTACAACACCGAAGAAGAGGGTGCAATGGAGTTGCCTCGTGCCTCCGAAAAGGACACATGGGACCAGATTTGCGCCGATTTCGACAAGGCTGTCGAGTATCTGCCTGCCGATGCTTCCTACAAGGGTTATGCTTCCAAGTACACGGCTCTTGCAGCCAAGGCTGAGGCAATGCTTTATGCAGGTTCGGTAGCCAAGTACAATGAAACGGTACAGGGGCGTCTTACCGGCGTCGGAGAGAAATCCGGCAACCGCGTAATGGGCTTCGAGGCTTCGGAAGCGGCAGCTGCATCCAAAAAGTATTTTGAGGAGGCTTTCAAGGCCGGTATGGACATTGTGAACAGCGGCAAGTTCAGCCTCTATCGCAAGAATAGCGACAAGTACCAGAACATGGTAGACATGTGGCGCGACGACAGTTCAACAGAGAACATCTGGGTCCGCTATTATCAGTACCCCAATGCATCGCATGGTATCGACGCATACAGCTCACCATGTCTGTGGCACAGTCCTCTCTCCGGAGGTACCTGTCCTACGCTGGATCTCGTGGAACTTTATGACGGACTGCCCCGTTATGCAAACGGTCAGCTCCGCGTGACGGATGGCGAGACCTATGCCGACGGCAACTATATCCTTTACGACAGCCCGTACGACATTTTCAAAAATGCAGAGCCCCGTCTCCGTGCCTATGTGATTCTTCCCAACGATACTTTCAAGAATCGTCTGGTTGAGGTTCGCCATGGTATCTACACAGGTTCAGAGACGAGCATCGCTCCCATTGCCAATTACGATTACGGTCATGCGGCAGAGACATACAGCGCGCTTGGCAATTCGAACTTGAAGATCGGTCAGTCCCGTACCGAGAATGCAGTGGATGAGGCTACAGGCATGACTCTCAGTGGCAGCTGCGGTCCTTTCGCCACCGACTTTGAAGCCACGATTACCGGTTTCCACCTCCGTAAATGGTTGAATCCCGACATGGCTGACGAGGAGATAGGTGAAGGCAAGTCCGAGTCACCTTTCATACTCTACCGTTATGCAGATGCCCTTTTGGCAGTCGCAGAGGCAGGTGTTGAGCTTGCATTGGCAGGGGAGACCACCTGTGGAGGAGAAGATGTTCTCGCCCAGGCTACCGCTGCCATCAAGGATATCCGTGACCGCGCCGGTGCGGATGAGCTTGCAGCAGACCTCACGGCAAGCGAGGAGAGCCGCAATGTCGTGCGTCGTGAGCGCCGCAAGGAGCTTGCATTCGAGCACAAATCCAAGTGGGACGTACGCCGCTGGAGGGTAATCGATGAGGACAACCGTGACGGCTTCTGGGGCGAGACCCGCGATGCCGACATATACTCGAATGGTCCTCAGTTCCGCTTCCGTGGTCTGTATCCGTTCTATTCTACCTCTACAGGCAAGTATTTCCTGGACGAACACTTCCAGTGCCTCTCCGACAAGCAGTATAGCTATCAGCCGATGGACTACTACTTTGCGATTCCGAGCGGTGAAGTGTCCAAGAGTAAGTATATCGACCAACAGCCTAACAGATAATTCGATATGAAAAAGATATCTACTATCGTACTTTTGGCAGCGACTGCCCTCAGTCTGGCTTCCTGCTCATTGTTTGAACTTGACAATTACAATGCTCCCGAGGAGACTCTCTTCGGTAAGGTCACTGATGCCGCAGGCAATCCTGTCCTCACCGACCAGGGCTCGGAAGGCATACGCGTGCGCCTCACGGAGACATCTTGGGAAGGCAATGTGACTCCTTTGGACTTCTACTGTCGTCCCGACGGTACATTTACCAACACCAAGATCTTCGAGGCTGACTATAACATCCGTATCGACGGACCTTTCATTCCTCTGGTGCGCTCCACTACGGCTGGAACCCTTTTGGCAGACGAATCGGTCAATACCCATATCAAAGGCAAGACGGAGGTCAATTTCGTCGTCCAACCTTTCCTCAATGTAGAGATGGTCGGCATTCCTCAGGTCGCTGGAGGCAAAATCACTGCCAAAGTGAAGGTCACGAGAAATGTCTCAAAGGATGATTTCAAGGCCAAGGTCGAGCCTATGGGTGACTATAATGACGAGTTTGTGAATGTTACCGACATTCAGCTTTTTGTGAGCTATTCCTCGTCGGTGGGATACAGGGCAAGAGATGACCGCTGGTCTTCTTCCATCGAATATGCGGGAGCATCTTTCGAGGATTTGCTCGGCACAGAGGTCTCGATCTCGTCACAGGGTGCAATCCCTTCCGGACGCAAAGTGTATGTGCGTGCTGCTGCCCGCATAAACTATGCAACCGAAGGCCATCGCCGTTGGAATTATTCGGAACCTATCGAAGTGTATGTTCCTTAATAATTGTTAGTTATTGGCGGGTGGATGGAATTATGGGATTCCGTCCACCCTTTTGGAAGCTGTTTGGACTTATTTTCCGAAATTTGCAATGCAGGGGTCGGACTCGGAGGGACGGATGAATGGATTCAAACAGCTTCTTAATTGTTTTTTTTGAAATGCATCAACGACTCATACTCATAGCAAGCGTTTTGGCGGTGACATCCTGCTCTCCGAAAATCAGCAGTTCAATTGACAAAACCACTTTCCAGACCTCAAGGGCCTGGAGCGCACACATTGACAACCGGGCTGATGCCGTGATGGTGTATGGCGTAGGCGGCAATCCTTCAGACAGGGACGGACGCAGTGTCTCCCTTGAGGACAGGATATCCTCATGGAAGGAACGCGGTTATACTACGCAGTTCATGACAGGTATCGCATGGGGCGAATACCAGGATTATTTTACGGGGAAGTGGGACGGAAAATGGCATCTGGACGAGGGTCAGGTGCAGATGAGCGGGGATACCATCTGGCATGGTCACATGGTCCCTTACATAGTCCCAACCAAGAACTATCTTAACTATTTCAAGGAGCGCCATATAGCGCGGGTTATCGACGCCGGGGTCGATGCCATTTTCCTTGAGGAACCGGAATTCTGGGCCAGAAGCGGCTACAGTGACGCTTTCAAGCGTGAATGGAAAGAGTATTATGGTACGGAGTGGCGTCCCCAGGACGAGTCTCCGGAAGCTACATATATGTCCTCCAAACTGAAATATCACCTCTATTACAGAGCTTTGGAGGATGCATTTACCTTCGCCAAGGAATATGGCAAATCCAAGGGACGGGACATCAAGTGTTATGTGCCTACCCATTCGCTGCTGAACTACGCCCAGTGGCAAATCGTCTCTCCGGAGGCTTCATTGGCGTCCCTGCCTTGCGTTGACGGCTATATTGCACAGGTATGGACAGGAACATCCCGCGAACCGGATTATTTCGATGGGGTGTACAAGGAGCGCGTCTTTGAGACCGCTTATCTGGAATATGGCTGCATGGCATCCATGACAGCTCCCACTGGACGCCGCGTTTGGTTCTTGACGGACCCGATAGAGGACTGGCCACGGGACTGGGCCGACTACAAACGGAACTATCAGGCTACTTTCACCGCCCAACTCCTGTATCCTCAGATTGCGGACTACGAGATTATGCCTTGGCCGGAGCGAATATATCGCGGATTCTATCGCACGAGTGCGGATTCCAAGGAGCGCACACGCATTCCCAAGGATTATTCGTCCATGATGCAGGTGATGATCAATGCCGCGCACGATGTGCCCGTCAGCGATAATCGCTTGAGCGGGAGTCACGGGATTTCAGTGCTGATGGGTAACTCGTTGATGTTCCAGCGTTTCCCTGTACATGAGGGATATGACGACCCGCAGCTTTCCAATTTCTACGGCATGGCTATGCCTCTCGTGAAAAGGGGTGTGCCCGTGGAAATTACGCATATAGAGAATTTGGGCTATCCTGCTGCATTGAAAGATGTAAAAGTGCTGCTGATGACCTATTCCAACATGAAGCCGCTTGAGCCTGATGCTCATGACTATTTGGCGAAGTGGGTCAAGAAGGGCGGATGCCTGATATATTGCTCCACGGATTCCGATCCTTTCCAGAGCGTGAGCGAATGGTGGAATACCGGGGACAATCATTACGCCGCTCCTTCCGACCATCTGTTTGAGAAAATGGGCATCGAGGCCGGTGCCGCTGAGGGAGTTTATCGTTATGGCAGGGGAACGGTCCATGTCCTGCGTCATGACCCCAAGGAATTTGTCCTTGCAAAGGGTGGCGACGCATTGCTTATGGAGGCAGTTGCAGAGGCATACGGACCTCTGGAACTTAAAAACCATTTCACCCTGGACCGTGGTCCTTACAAACTTGTTGCCGTGGTTGATGAAGGCGTGAGCGATGAGCCGTATACATTGGAAGGAAAATATATCGATCTTTACGATTCGGAACTGGCTGTGCATGACAGAATCGATGTCGTCCCCGGGACGCAGCGTTTCCTCTATGACCTGTCCAAAGCCCCCAAGGCGCCCTGCATTCTGGCTGCCGCGAGCCGTGCATACGACATATCGAAAACAGCTCACAGTTTCTCTTATGTGTGCAAAAGTCCGCTGGAGACTGTGAATGTCACCCGTGTGCTGCTTCCTGCCGGTCCATTGCAGGTACTTGTGGACGGGGTTTCCGTGGAGTTCGATTGGAATGAAGGCTCGAAAACCTGTTTCTTTAGACATGACAACAACCCCGATGGGGCAAATGTGAAAATTATTTGGTAAAAATATGAGAATCAAACTGTTGATAGGCTTGGCACTTGCGATGTCTTTTGCGTCCTGCCAAGAGAAACCCGCTGACCGCAATGCATTGCGTGCACCCGCGTATCCGTTGGTCTCCATAGATCCGTATACCAGTGCGTGGAGTATGTATGACCACTTGTATGATGGTCCCGTGAAGCATTGGACAGGCGCTGAATTCCCTTTGATAGGGGCACTTAAGGTGGACGGTACCGTTTACCGTTTCCTCGGCAAGGAGGAGATAGAACTGTCGGCTTTGGCACCTTTGGCTGCCGAAAGTGCATGGCAGGGCGTTTACACTTTCTCGGAACCCAAAGGAAAGTGGTACGACGAGGGATATAATGCCGCCGGATGGAAAAAGGGTCCCGCCGCTTTCGGTACCCCGGGTTATCTGACTTCCACGACTCATTGGCAGACAGAGGAGGTCTGGGTGCGTCGTGAAGTTGAGATTTCGGAAGACCTTGACGGCAAGCATGTATATCTGGCATATAGCAATGATGACGATGCGATCTTCTATATCAATGGAGTCGAAGTCCTGAATACTGGACACGAATGCCATACCAATGCCTTTGCACTTGTTCCGGACGGAGTGGTCCGCAAGGGGAAGAACACTCTTGCCGCCCACTGCATCGATACCGGCGGACTGGCTTATCTGGATATGGGATTGATGTTGCAGAATGAGCCGCATACGGCATTGGAGACAGCTGCCGAGCAGCTCTATGCCGATGTTCAGGCAACGCAGACACATTACGGTTTCCATTGCGGTCCCGTGGAGCTTGAACTTACATTCACCGCACCTCTGATGCTCGAAGATCCCGAGCTTATGTCCCGTCCTGTAAACTATATCAGCTATAAGGTTGTAGCACAGGACGGCAAGAAGCATGACATTGAGCTTTATCTTGAGGCGTCTCCCCGTTGGGCAATTGACCAGGCCGGGCAGCCCTCCGAGTCAGTGGCGTACACGGATGAAGCTGGAGTATGGCTCAAGTGTGGCAGCAAGGCTCAGAACATTCTTGCCAAGAGAGGAGATGACCTCCGCATAGACTGGGGTTATTTCTACCTCAATGCAGCAGACGGCAAGGTTGGTACGGGTACGGGGCTTGCCCTGCGCAAGGCATTCCTCGATGGTACGGATTTCCCCGCAGTCAAGGGCGAGGATCTGTCCGGAAGGATGGCGCTTGTGAGAGACGTTGAAGCCGGGAAAGCTGGTCATGTGCTCATCGGCTATGACGACATCTATTCCATACAGTATTTCGGCGAGAATCTGCGTCCTTATTGGAACCGTAACGGAGATAAGACCATAGCCCAGGCGTTTGCGGCTGCGGAGAAGGATTACACTTCACTTATGAAGCGCTGCGAGGAGTTTGACCGCGAGCTTATGGCCGAATGTGAGGCTGCTGGAGGACGCAAGTATGCAGAACTCTGCGCTCTGGCATATCGTCAGTCAATGCATGCCCACAAGCTTGTACAGGCTCCCAACGGAGACCTTCTCTGGCTTTCCAAAGAGAACAATTCCAACGGCTCGATCGGTACGGTGGACATCACTTACCCTTCGCTTCCTGTCTTTCTCCGCTACAACCCCAAGTTCGCGGAGTATCTGATGAACCATATCTATTACTACTCGGAGAGCGGCAGATGGACCAAGCCTTTCCCTTCACATGACGTGGGTACATATCCGCAGGCAAATGGCCAGACTTACGGAGGTGACATGCCCATTGAAGAGGCCGGCAATATGATTATCGGCACGGCTGCCGTGTGCAAATACGAGGGCAGCGCCGACTATGCCGCGAAGCATTGGGAGACTCTTACCACATGGACCAATTATCTGCGCCGTTTCGGCCTCGATCCAGAGAACCAGCTTTGCACCGATGACTTCGCCGGTCACTTTGCCCACAACGCCAACCTTTCCATCAAGGCAATACTCGGCGTGGCATCCTACGGCTTCATGGCCGACATGCTCGGCAAAAAAGACGTGGCGGAAGAATACACTGCCGCGGCCAAAGAGATGGCGGCTGAATGGATGAAGATGGCGGATGACGGCGACCACTACAGGCTCACCTTCGACAAGCCAGGTTCATGGAGTATGAAATACAATCTGGTGTGGGACAAGCTCTTGGATTTGGGCATTTTCCCTGACAGCGTGGCGGAAAAGGAGCTTGCATACTATCCGTCCCGTTTCAACGAGTATGGATTGCCATTGGACAACCGCGAGACATATACCAAACTCGACTGGATTATCTGGACTGCGACCATGGCGGAGGATAAAGCCACTTTCGAGTTTTTCGTCGAGCCTATATGGCGCTTTGAGAACGAGACCATAGACCGCATTCCCATGTCCGACTGGGTGTACACGGATAAGCCCAATTTCCGTGGCTTCCGTGCCCGCAGTGTTGTAGGTGCTTATTTCATTAAACTCTTGGATAAATGAGAATGAACTTCAGATTATTGGTTCTCGGGGCTTTGCTCGCAACTGCGTGCAACTGTCCCGATGCAAAGAGAACGGAGCTTGTGGACTATGTGAATCCTCTTGTTGGGACTGCATCTTCCTATGAGATTTCCACTGGCAACACCTATCCTGCCGTGGCGGTCCCTTGGGGAATGAACTTCTGGACTCCCCAGACCGGCAAGGACGGAGATGGCTGGACTTATTGCTATGGCGCGACACATATCCGTGGTCTCAAACAGACTCATCAGCCGAGTCCATGGATCAACGACTATGGATGTTTCTCTATTATGCCTGTCACGACAGGACCATACATGGATGAGAACAGGCGTGCCAGCTGGTTCTCCCACAAGGCGGAACGCAGCACTCCTTACTATTACAGCGTCTATCTGGCTGACCACGATGTCTTGGCTGAACTGACTCCGACCAGCCGTGGAGCAGCGTTCCGTCTCACCTATCCGGAGTGCGAAATGAGTTATCTGGTAGTGGACGGATTCCCCGGCGGATCGACCCTCAAAGTGGAAGGCAATCGTATCTATGGCACCAGCCACCACAATCATGGCGGGGTGACAGATGATTATCACAACTACTTCGTAGTCGAGTCCGACACACCTTTCACCGTGGTGGAAGAGCAGAAGGGTGACCACGCCCAGATACTTCTCGGATTCCCGACCAAGAGGGGACAGGTAGTGCAGTTACGCACGGCATCTTCTTTTATTTCGCACGCCCAGGCTGTGCGGAATCTTGCCGAGGTAAAGTCATTTGATGCCGTGAAGGCTGATGCCAAGCAGGCTTGGAACGACGCCCTCGGACGTATAGAGGTGCAGGATGACAATCTGGACCACCTGCGCACTTTCTATAGTTGTCTGTACAGGTCGCTTCTATTCCCTCGCGACCTTTCGGAGATTACAGCGGAGGGTGAGCGCGTGCACCGCAGTCCCCATAACGGCAAAGTTGAGAAAGGGTATTTCTTTACGGATACCGGTTTCTGGGATACTTTCCGCAGCCTTTTCCCTTTGATGAACCTCGTTTATCCCGAGCAAAGCGCAAAAGTGCAGGAGGGTCTGGTGAACGACTATCTGGAGAGCGGGTTCCTTCCGGAGTGGGCATCTCCCGGTCATAGGGGCTGTATGGTGGGCAACAACAGTGCCTCTGTCGTTGCCGATGCATGGCTCAAGGGCATACGCGGTTATGATGTCGAGACCCTCTGGGAAGCCGTCACCAAAGACGCCCACGCAGTACACCCGCAAGTCCCTTCATCCGGTCGTTTAGGCTGGGACTATTATGATTCGTTGGGTTATGTCCCTTGCAATGTGGGCATCAATGAGAGTGCGGCGCGTACATTGGAGTATGCCTACGACGACTGGTGCATCTGGCAGCTCGGTCTTGCGCTCGGCAAGAGTGACGAAGAACTTGCACCCTACAAGGCTGCGGCTCTCAACTACAAGAACCTCTATGATGCAGACTATCGCCTCATGAACGGCCGTAATGAGGATGGCACGTTCCGTCGTCCTTTCAGCCCGCTCAAATGGGGCGGGGACTTCACGGAAGGAAATTCTCTCCATTACACATGGAGCGTATTTCATGATGTGGAAGGTCTGATAGCTCTCATGGGCGGAGACGAAGCCTTTGCCGCCCAGATGGATACCGTGTTCGTGATGCCTCCCAAGTACGATGACAGTTATTATGGATTCCCTATTCATGAGATTGTGGAGATGACCGTAATGGGCATGGGCAACTATGCACACGGCAACCAGCCCATACAGCACATGCTGTACCTGTACAACTGGTGCGGACAGCCGTGGAAAGCACAGGCCCGCATACGGGAAGTGATGGAGAAGTTCTATACTCCGCTTCCTGACGGCTATTGCGGAGATGAGGACAACGGACAGACTTCGGCCTGGTATGTATTCTCGGCTTTGGGCTTTTATCCCGTATGCCCCGGAAGTGACGAATATGTGCTCGGTACGCCTCTCTTTGAGAAAACCACGCTGCATCTTCCAGGAGGCGACGTTGTTATTGAAGCTGACGGCGTAGAGGATTGCTATGTCCGGAATCTGAAGCTCAACGGGCGTAATCATTCATACAATTATGTCAGGCACAGTGACTTGGTGAATGGTGCACATCTTAAGTTCACGATGTCCGGCGAGCCTTCGTATAACAGAGGCGTATCTATTGAAGACCGCCCTTATTCAATGAGCAATTAACCTGATTATGAAGAGAATACTTTCATGCCTGAGCGTTTGCTTTCTGACACTCGGTGCCGGAGCGCAGACATATATCGATCAGCGTCCCGCCCCGGAGGAGCGTCTGTTTACCTCTCCTGCGGTAGAAAGCCTGATTGATTCCGTAACGTCCATGCTTACCAACGGGAAACTCAGCTGGATGTTCAGAAACTGTTTTCCCAATACTTTGGATACTACCGTCCACTACAGTGAAGACGAGAACGGCACTCCAAGGACCTTTGTCTATACAGGAGATATCCATGCCATGTGGCTGCGTGATTCGGGAGCGCAGGTATGGCCCTATATCCGTCTTGCAGGGGAGGATCCCTCGATTAAGAAAATGCTGGAAGGTGTGATCCGCTGCCAGTTCAGTCTTATCAATATCGACCCGTATGCCAATGCATTCAACGATGGGCCTACAGGCGGCGGATGGATGACCGACTTCACGGAGATGAATGATTATCTCCACGAGCGCAAATGGGAGATAGACTCCCACTGCTATCCCGTCCGTCTCGCCTATGAGTATTGGAAGACCACTGGGGACGCATCCATTTTCGATGAGACATGGCTGCAGACCGCTCACAACATATATACGACATTCAAGACGCAGCAGCGCAAGGAGGGTCGCGGACCTTACAGTTTCCGACGCACTACGGACCGTCAGACGGATACCAAGACCGGTGACGGCTGGGGCAATCCCGTGCGCCCTGTTGGACTCATCGCGTCTTCGTTCCGCCCGTCGGACGACGCCACCACATTCGAGTTCCTGATTCCGTCCAATTTCTTTGCCGTAACCACGTTGCGTAAGATGGCAGAGGTTTTGGAGAGCGTCAACGGGGAGTTTGAACTTGCCGCTGACTGCCGTTCCCTCGCGGATGAAGTCAGTGCCGCCCTCAAGAAGCACGCCGTGTACAAGCATCCCAAATATGGAAAGATATACGCATTTGAGGTGGACGGATTCGGCAATAGGCTGCTTATGGATGATTCCAATGTACCTTCACTCCTGTCCATGGCATATCTTGGAGATGTCTCTCCGAAGGACAAAATCTATCGCAATACCCGCCGCTTCGTGTGGAGCGAGGATAATCCGTTCTTTTTCCGAGGCACGGCGGGAGAGGGCATAGGCGGACCTCATTGCGGAATCGACATGATTTGGCCGATGAGCATAATGATGAAGGCATTCACTTCATCCGATGATGCGGAGATCAAGTGGTGCATAGAGACGCTTCTCTCCACCGATGCGGGCAAGGGCTTCATCCACGAGAGTTTCCACAAGGACAATCCGGAGCACTTTACCCGCGCATGGTTCGCCTGGCAGAACACACTTTTCGGAGAGCTGATTCTCGATCTCATCGACCGGGGAAAACTGCCTCTTCTCAATAGTATACAATAAGACTGATTCCAAACTACTTGTAAATGATAAAGCCGGTCAGCGCAATGCCGATCGGCTTTTTATAGTCAAGGAGTCACTGCCAAACCAACTTGTACCCGATTTCCACTTTCTTGGAGACTGAACGACTGGCGATTTCAACGCAAGGGACATTACGGGGACAGCGTCCCCGTCAGAATTCGGCTTCCCCTTTTAGGGGGATAGAGGGAGCGGAAGAGCGGGATAAGGGAGTCGAACCCTCCTCCTCAGCTTGGGAAGCTGATGC
>CAZNDD010000011.1:0-32143 GCA_964571735.1 uncultured Muribaculaceae bacterium
TAAAGGTACGCATAATATTCCAAATGCCGCATTTAATCCAAATTGAAATAATAAGCAGTCGGTCTTTCCGTTCTCCCGCCTTGTATCCTCTGTGGCAATTAGCCCATAAAACACTGACTGCCAACCCTTATTTCTTTCGGGCATATCTCTTACCAAGAGATACTAAAAGACCATTTACAGAATGCCCGTTGAAGTCGATATACTGGAAGACAACATCATCAGTCTCTCGCCAGCACTTTTGGATATCCTGCTCAAAGACAATAGCAAGGATACTCAACGCAATATCTTTTGGGCGACTTCAGACTACGAAAGTCTTGGTGACAAATACAAGTACGACTCACCTATTCTCCCCGAGCTAATTACCGGGAGCAACGGACATATCATAATGCCGCGCATCCTAAAGAGCCGCGACACTCAAACAGCCCGTTCACGAGGCATGGCAGAGGTGTTTACCCCATCATGGATATGCAATGCGCAGAACAATCTGATTGATGAAGCCTGGTTCGGGAGAAAGGATGTGTTCAATACGGAATACTCCGACGGACAGGGCTGCCATCGATGGAGAGCCAATTTAGAGAAAATTCAATTTCCGGAAGGAAATACTTGGAAAGATTATGTATGTGACAATCGGCTGGAGATAACATGCGGGGAAGCCCCGTATATCATAAGTCGGTACGATACCACAAGCGGTGAGTCTATTCCGTTAGAGCAACGCATCGGATTACTTGACCGCAAGCTACGCATCGTAAGCGAGAACACTGAGACCTCCGGCGAATGGCTAAAATGGACACAGGAAGCATACAAAAGCATTTACGCCTATGAATGGCAAGGCGACAATCTGCTGATTGCCCGTGAATCCATGCTTATCTCCTTTATCGAATACTACCAGCAAAAGTTCGGCAAACAACCTCAACTTAAATCCATCAAGTGCATTGCCAATATCATTTCATGGAACATCTGGCAGATGGACGGGCTTAAAGGTGTCGTGCCGAATTCCTGCCACGAGGAAAAGCCCCTATCACTATTTGCCGATGACAATTTGCAAAGCACACCATGCCCCGGTTGTGCGAATAATGACATACACGAGCACAATGGCATAAAATGCAGAATAATGGATTGGAAGAAGAAAAAAACAATCCTCTATATAAACCTCATAAAGTAGTAACCCATGCAGTACTACTCAACACTAAAAGCCAAACTGATTTATATTTTCACAATCAGTGATGAGGCACACAGGGGACTCATTAAGATTGGCGAAGCAACCTTGGATGAAGCCACCAATCTCACCCTTACCCCTAATAGCGAGGAACTCAATGCCGCGGCCCGCAAGCGCATCGACCAGTACACCAAGACCGCAGGCATTGATTATACGCTGCGCTATACGGAACTCACCGTTTTCATCAAAAATGGTCAGATTCAAACTTTCAATGATAAGGAAGTACATGATGTACTCATTCGTTCCGGGATCAAGCGTCATGCTTTTGACACACCACAAAAAGGCCGAGAGTGGTTCGAATGCAAAGTTGAGACCGCAGTAGAGGCCATCAAAGCAGTAAAAGAAGACCAGCATAGCATCAATCCCGACAAATTCGATGAAATACCCGATATCATTGAGTTCCGCCCGGAGCAAAAGCAAGCCATTGAAAAGACAACACGGAAGTTCAAGAATGGCAGCAAGAACATGCTATGGAATGCCAAGATGCGATTTGGCAAGACGCTGTCAGCCCTGCAAGTGATAAAGGAGATGGCGTTCCATCGCACAATCATCGTCACCCACCGACCAGTGGTAGACGAGGGCTGGTTTGAGGACTTCTATAAGATATTCAATTGGATGCGAGACCCTTGGGTATACGGCTCACGGGAGAAAGGCGAACCGTTTGAAAATCTTGAAAAAGCGGCAAAGAAAGACGCCAAGCAGCACTATGTATACTTTGCATCCATACAAGATCTAAGGGGCGCGCAAGAAGTAGGAGGCAAGTTCAACAAGAACAGAAATATCCTCGCAGCCGATTACGACCTCATTATAATTGACGAGGCACACGAGGGTACGCAGACAGAACTCGGACAGAATGTACTGAAGAAGCTTCAGAAAGAAAAGACCCACATTCTCAATCTCTCCGGCACGCCATTCAATCTACTGGAGGACTTCAGCGAGGACGAAATCTTCACTTGGGACTATGTAATGGAGCAAAAGGCAAAGGAGGAATGGGACATCAACCATTTCGGTGACACGAACCCATATGCAGGACTGCCTCGACTCAACATATTCACTTTCGACCTCGCCAAGCCTCTATCCGGATTTCAGGATATCGAAGACTCTGCATTCAATTTCAAGGAATTCTTCCGCACTTGGACAGGTGATATTGAACGAGACCATCGGGAAATGCCGGAGGGCGCACTTGGCAAGTTCATCCATGAGACCGATGTAAATAACTTCCTCGACCTCATAGTCAAATATGACACAGAGAGCAATTATCCTTTCTCCACCAAGGAATTCCGCAACAGTTTCCGACATAGCCTTTGGGTGGTTCCTGGAGTCAAGGAAGCCCGCGCACTGTCAGCCCTGCTCAAAGGTCACCAGATATTCAGCCAATTTGACATTGTGAATGTTGCCGGAGATGGTGACGAGGAGGTCGAGAACGACGATGCGCTGAAGTTGGTGAGCAATGCAATAGGCGACGACCCTGAAGACACGCGGACCATAACCCTATCCTGCGGAAAACTTACAACCGGCGTCACAGTCCGGCCATGGACTGCCGTAATGATGCTCTCCGGTTCCCACAATACAGATGCGAAAACCTATATGCAGACCATCTTCCGTGTCCAGAGCCCTTACACGACCCCGGACGGACGTAGAAAAGAAAACTGCTATGTCTTCGACTTTGCTCCAGACCGGACTCTCAAGGTACTTGCCGAGGCCGTCAAGATCCAGACGAAGTCCACCGCCAGCAAGAGCGACCGTGTCAAGCTGGGCGAATTCCTCAACTTTTGCCCGGTAATCGGATACAACGGTACGAAGATGGCATCCTACAATGTTGACAGGATGTTAGAGCAACTCAAAAGGGCTTATATCACCCGTGTCACCAAGAACGGCTGCGATGACCCCCGACTCTACAATCAAGAGATGCTGCGAAAGCTGGACGCAGAAGCTCTGGCCAAGTTCAAAAACCTCCATGCCATCATCGGAGCGACAAAAGCCAACCACACATCCACCGATGTGGATATGAATAAAACCGGTCTCACGAACGAGCAATATGCAGAACTGGAACACAGCAAGAAAAAGAAGAAGACAGAACTGACTAAAGAGGACAAAAAGCGCATAGAAGAAGCCAAGGAGAAAAAGAAGAATGCTGACAGCGCCATATCCATTCTCCGAGGCATCTCAATCCGTCTACCTCTACTCATGTATGGGGCGGAACTTACCAACGAGGGACAGGATATCACCCTTGAAAACCTTGTCGACCTAATTGACAATCAGTCTTGGGAAGAATTCATGCCACGGGGTGTTACCAAAGAACTTTTCAAAGAGTTCACGCCATATTATGACCCTGATATGTTTCGCGCCGTTAGCCGCAACTACAGAGACCTTGTCAGAGCCGCAGATAGGCTGGCTCCGATGGAGCGCACCAGAGAGGTAGCCAAAATCTTCTCCTACTTCCGCAATCCGGACAAAGAGACCGTACTGACCCCTTGGCGGGTGGTTAATATGCACATTGGCGACTGCATCGGTGGACAAGTGTTCTTTGAGCCTGATATGCAGACAGAGGCATCAGTGCCTATTTTCAAAGACCAAGGAGAAGTAACAAAGAGGGTATTCAAAGACCCTAAAACACGCATTCTTGAAATAAACTCAAAGACCGGTCTGTATCCGTTATACATGGCCTATAGCGTATTTGCCGAGAAATTGCAAGAATATCGGGACACCCATATGCTTGCCACCGATGTACCTATTCCCACACAGAATGAGATTTGGGATGAGGTACTGCAGAACCATATCTTTATCATCTGCAAGACAGAGATGGCAAAGAGCATCACTAAACGCACCCTGAGAGGATTTCGTTCAGCCAAAGTCAACGCAAGGCACTTCGAAGACCTCGTCAATAAAATAACTAACCAACCTGATTTGTTCTTGAATAAAGTTACAAATGGCATTGGCTATTGGGAAAACAATAATCTTGAAGAAAATATGAAGTTCAATGCGGTCGTCGGAAATCCACCGTATCAGAAGGAGGGAGATAGTACTAGGAAACAGCCTATCTATAACTATTTCTATGATATCTCATTTAAACTTTCCTCCATTGTGTCTCTCATTACGCCCGCGCGTTTCCTTTTTCGCGCTGGCCAAACGCCGAAACCGTGGATGGAAAAAATGCTCGCTGATCCACACTTTAGAGTTGTGAAACACTACCAGAAATCTACGGATGTATTTCCGTCTGTCGATATAAAGGGTGGTGTCGCAATTACGCTTCGCGATGCAGACACAACATTTGGTCCGATTGGATTCTTCTCCGAATATGAAGATTTGAAAACGATCCTGCAAAAAGTCTTGGAATCAAAGGACTTTACAAAAGGTGAATTTAGTAGTCTCATTTCGTCTCGTGGCATGTATAGATTCACAGATTCCTTTTTTAGAGATTATCCCGAGGCAAAAGACGCTTTAAATAAAGGAACCGGCAACATGATAACATCGAATTCCTTCGAACAGTACGAGAGTATTTTTTATGAGGAAAAACCAGAAGACGGGAACAGTTACATTGAATTGTTCGGACGATTTAACAATCAACGTGTGTATCGTTGGATTAGGCGGAGTTATATTGAAGACAATGATTATCTAAACAAATACAATGTCCTTGTTCCTGAAGCCAATGGGACAGGAGCAATAGGAGAAGTATTGAGCACGCCGGTAATCGGCACGCCGGTAATCGGGCATACAGATACATTCCTAAGCATAGGAAAATTTGATACGGAATATGAGGCTGAGGCTTGTCTAAAGTATATTACATCTAAGTTTTGCAGAACAATGCTTGGCACATTAAAGGCCACTCAACACAATCCTCGCGATACTTGGGACAATGTACCAATGCAAGACTTCAGCGCAACATCTGATATTGATTGGTCCGAAAAGACCGAATCCATTGACGCACAATTATACAAAAAGTACCATCTAAACAAAGATGAGATTGGTTTTATCGAATCACATGTTACGCCCATGAACAATGATGCCTTATTTGATACAGACTCTCTCATTGACCCGGAATTTGCCAATTTTGACCTTATAGAGTATGGTGTAAAAATAGGAGACCGAATCACTTACACTCCGACAGATACCGAGTTGATTGTTGTAGAAGGGAATAAAGTAGCAATTGAGGGCGAGACATTCACTCTTGCCGAGTTTACCGCCAAGTATATGCCTCATAACAAGCGTAGCATATCTGGAATCTGCCAAGGGCCTAAGTATTTCTCCTATAAGGGCACCAGCCTTTATAAGCTAAAGAAATCATTTCCAAAAGAATAGTCAACCAACAAATACAAACGAATCGCAGACTTATGGATTTGCCGGCATTTCGGCATTCGAAAGCGTGTAAATATCTTCCATAATGACTGTATTCATAAGCATTACGATGCAAAATCAGCAATAATGATTTAATTTGAAAGCATTGCTGTATATTTTTGGATGCCGACGTGTTCTTCAATAGCCACAATGGTATCCTTGATAACTTTCAGATCTCTGAGCGCAAGTAAATCAAGCCACATCATACGCCTGCTGAAACTCACGCGATTCACAATAAATATTTTGCGACCATTGACTTTAGTTGGCCAGGCGTAAGGTTCGACAATCCGATTTGCTCAATGGATGCAAACTCTTCCTTGCTTTTGCCGATAACAAATTTTCGTTCCGCGCCATCGACATTTGCAGACAAATGGTAGTTTCCCTTATATGTCTGCTCAATGTGCACATTGCAGATTGCATGTCTATTGATTTCCATTGCAATATCCGCAGTTTCGCACTCCCATTCGCCCCATGCCTTCAAGTGTTCAACGATGGTTGATTCAACTCTACCGATCCATAATTCGGAAACGCCATTGTCGGCAGCTATGGGGCGGAATTGTTTTAATGAAAAAACGACATCCCTGATGATGGCATCCGGACGGCGAATACCATTGTCGCGAGCAAATTCAATAACGTCCGCGCGTGTAATGCCATACAGTTTGGCCCGTATATACATGCAATGTTCCTTGTTTGGCAAATGACCACCTCTGTCAATGATATAGGTAATGTCATAGGCTGGAGCAAGACGCCATGAGCCGTCTTCATTCATAACGAATGAGAAGTTCTTGTTGTGGTCGTCCGTGTTGTTCGACAATATATTGAAGACCATTCTTCGGAAGACCTCCTGACAATCAGTTTCAGGGAGATGAAGTTTCTATCATTATAGTGATATTTATTTGCAGATAATCAATATTATATTTATCATGCTGATATTTACAACTGCAAATCTACTCATTTTTCTTTTCAACGGTATGTCTTAATCAAAAATATGATGTGAACTACCCGCACGCAGTTATCCTTTTTCACAAAAAGTGGAAGCTGATTACAAGTAAATATCCGACAGTCAGTCCATACATTTTACTTTCGTCAATTCATTTTGTCTATAAGTTTATTTGGCGGTTTGAATGAATACTCTCATTGAAGAATTTACCCTCGGGGAGCAGAAAACCGAAGAGCGCTTCAACTACATTCCACTCACAATCACCACATTACATCCGAAAATCCTCCGCACGATTGCGGACAGACAGGTCAAAACACAAAAAAAGCGAGCCAGGTGCGATATAACCTAACTCGCTTTGTGGACTCCGGGTACCACGGTGTTCAGACTTGTGTCGCCCGCTTTCGGGCCAAAGCCGGGAATTTCATTTCGAAAACTCCGGCACCGGGGACTCCGGTAAATTATTGTCGATTAATACTCTTCCTCGTTGAAGAAGAAATCCTCTTTGGTGGGGTAATCGGGCCAGATATCCTCAATACTTTCGTAAATCTCGCCGTCATCCTCCAATTCATCAAGATTCTCTATCACCTCTTCGGGGGCACCGGAACGGTTGGCATAATCAATCAACTCGTCCTTTGTGGCCGGCCATGGAGCGTCGTCCAAACTTCCGGCAAGCTCTAATGTCCAAAACATACGCGTATAAAGTCTTTTTAGTTCAATCCTAACTTCGCAAAGTGTCTAATTTCAAACACCTTGAACGAAGCCATTTTCAATTAGGGCGCAAAGATATATAAAAAATCAATTAAACAAACTATTTTTGCAGACAACAAGAAACAAGTTCAACAAGGTTTCACTCAAGCGATACGAATTCACGACATGGCATATATAGGAAAGGACCAATACGACAGCGAAACGACAGCCCAAATAGCCGAGCATGTGGAGGCTATTTTAGGGCTCCTCGGTGAAAACACTGAAAGAGAAGGGCTTGTCAAAACGCCGGAAAGGGTAGCCAAAGCCCTGCAATTCATCACTAAAGGATACAACGAAGACGGAGCGGAGATACTTCGGAGTGCAATTTTCGACGAGCCGTACTCGCAGATGGTACTCGTCAAGGACATCGAACTCTACAGTACCTGCGAGCACCACATGCTGCCGTTCATAGGCAAATGCCACGTGGCGTATATCCCCAACGGCAAAATCACCGGACTAAGCAAAATCGCCCGCGTGGTGGAGACATATGCCCGTAGGCTGCAGGTCCAGGAAAGGCTCACCATAGAAATCAGGGACTGCATACAGGAAGCCCTGCACCCCTTGGGCGTGGCAGTGGTGATAGAAGCCTCCCACACCTGCATGCAGATACGCGGCGTGCAGAAATCCGGCGCCATCACCACGACTTCCGCATTCAGCGGAGCATTCCTCAACTCCGAGAAGACCCGCAGCGAGTTTCTGAATCTGATAAAACAATAGCTGACCTCAAAAACGAAGCCAGCCAACCGTCTACCTGACGACCAGTTTCATGACAATCGGACGATGGTCCGAGTGCCCAGCGACAAAATCGTCGTTCAGCACGGCAGTTTCGGTCACATAAGGGACAAGCGAAGGACTGAGGTAGAAATAATCCAGCCTCTCCGAAGACTCCGCATCCCAGACCCGGTTCCGTCCGTATGTAAAGAGCGGATCGTCAGGATGTTGCTCGCGCATAACATCGGTCCAATAATCCATGCTCCTTATGTAGTCGTGCTCCACCCAATACTTGTCACCCCAATACCACCATTGTTTTTCAGTCCTTGACACGGCATTGAAATCCCCGGTGAAGACCCAGTCTTTCTCTTTCCCTCCATCGGCGAGAATGGTGTGATCAAAGATGTTGTGCAGTTCGGCAAGACGGTAATCGAATCCGTCGATTTTCCCGTTGCCGTCGTAGTCCACAACCTCATCCTTATACCACTTCAGAGCATCGTAGTAGGTTGCACAGGCATGCAGACAGATGAAATTGATACCGAGAATGGTACCCTGCACGGCCCCATGCTGCATCGCGGTCTCATATTTGACAATGTCTTCAATCGGGAATTTGCTGGTAATAGCGGGATTCCACCCATCCGAATTGGCGACTGTCACATAGGGATGCTTCCAACGGGCTGCAAGCCGGCTCATTTTAGTGTCATCGAAATTATTGCATTCGCACATCAGCAGGACATCAGGATCAAGAGCCTTAACCCATTCGACAAAGTTATCGAAGTTATTGTCTATGTCTGATGCCATTCCCCGCTCTATATTGAATTCCACGATAGTCAGCGTATCTCCAGACTGCGGCAACGGATAGTCCGGAATGACAGTCCTGAAATGCAGGCTACTATGCCACGAACCGGCCGTAAAGACGGCGTCCCTGATGTAAGCATCCCATTTATCAGGGTCCAACAAGGACACGGTCACCATTTGCGAGTCCACCTGCCCCGGTCCGGAACTTGGTTCAATGCTGATCAGCTCACTATCGTACGACACTGTCCAGTCGCGGCTGGAGAAGATTTTGAACGACACATCGGTAAAACCTTCTCCAATTCCTATTTCCTTTTTCCCAAGAGAGAGGAAATCGAACTGCATCATCGGATTTTCTTCTTTTTCGGGCTTATCATCTTCGATAATTTCCGTTCCTGCTGCTCCGGAGCAGCAGCACATCATAACCGACGACAAAGCCAAGGCTAACGCAAAGACTTTCATTCTCATAGTTAATATTGACATAAAACCCCAAAAGTCAGACAAAAACTTTCGGGGTTGGGATTAGTCGATAAATTATTTCGCGTCCATTGCCTGACAGGCGGTGATGGCGACCATTTTGTAGATGTCGTCCACTGAACAGCCTCGGCTAAGGTCATTGACAGGACGGGCAATTCCCTGAAGGATAGGGCCGATGGCATCCGCTTCACCGAGTCGCTGGACCATCTTGTAGCAAATGTTTCCGACTTCAAGGCTGGGGAACACAAGCACATTGGCCTTTCCTGCGATTTCGCTTCCCTTCGCCTTTTTCTCCGCAACGGAAGGAACGAGGGCTGCATCCGCCTGAAGTTCACCATCAATCTTCAAGTCAGGATTGAGTTCGTGTGCAAGAGCCGTGGCTTCCACGACCTTGTCCACCACTTCGTGCTTGGCAGAACCCTTCGTGGAGAATGAGAGCATCGCCACCTTAGGATCCTCGAAGCCGGCTACGCTATGCGCGGTCTGAGCCGTACAGACAGCTATCTGGGCGAGTTGTGAAGCATCGGGGACGGGCGTGACAGCCACGTCGCCTACCACGAGGACACCATCCTCACCATACTGAGGAGTCTTGGTAATCAAGAGCATAGCCCCACTGACACAACTGATGCCAGGAGCACACTTGATAATCTGAAGTGCAGGACGGAGAGTGTCACCAGTAGTCGAAAGAGCACCGCTGATCTGACCATCGGCATCTCCACTCTTGATAATGAGGCAACCATAATAAAGAGGATTACCGTACACAAGCTCACGGGCCTGTTCCGGGGTCATCCCCTTCTTCTTACGGAGCTCGTAGAGAAGATTGACATACTCCTCGCTCTTGGGCGAAGTGGCAGGGTCAATAATCGTTGCGTCTACGATATGCTTGAGACCGAGAGAGTCAGCCTTGGCGAGAATCTCGTCGCGGTTTCCAATCAGGATGATTTCAGCAAGACCGTCGGCAATGGCACGATCAGCTGCGGTAATTGTGCGCTCCTCAAGTGATTCTGGAAGCACGATGCGCTGCTTGCAGGAAGAAGCTCGCGCGATGATCTTATCTATAAGTGTTGACATATTGCGAAGATATTCAAAAATTTAGAAATTGCATCCACAAATCGTCATACCGGATTCCAAGAGGGACTTAACTCACCAAAGTAAAAGTCAGGCAACGCCTTATTTCGTATAACCATTGAGGATGTTGTCCGCACGGATCTTGTCGATAATCGAGCAGACTATCTTATATGCCTTGCCGTCTTTGGTGTATATTGCAGGCGCTGTAAATTTCACTCTACCCTGTCGGAAAAGTTTGGCTGCGGAAGCCTTTTTCTTCTGATTGTGAGGATCATAAACCGCAATTGGATTACCCCCGAACATACCCACTATCTTCATACTCGGCACATCCGTATCTCCATCTCCGAAATAAATCATATTAGGGAAAGGAATACGCTTCTTCTCCTCAGCCATGGAGGCATTGACCAGTTTCGAGTCACCGTCGCTGAAAATACCCTTATTGATCTTGAATATGAACTGCGTCTTGTTGGTATAATCCACCGCTATGCCGGGCCAGACAGCCTCCCCCTCGTCATTATATATAAAGGTGCTTGCAAAAATATGCTTAAACTCGCCGGCGATGGAAGTACCTTCGAGCATTTCTTTGAGTCCGCTTGAATTGATGTAGTGCTCGACCTTGACACCCTTCATCCGACCATAGTCGTTGATAAGTTTGAACCATTCGCGCACACCTTCAAAGTATTCGATGCCGGTGCCGAAACGTCGGAAATCTTCGCGTTGAAGTTTCATCCCATTAGCAGTCGCCTCATCGTGCATCATCTTCATATAGGAGAGCACATCGGAGGCACCTTGCCCGGTCGCGAGAGCATTGCTTTTCTCCCAAAATTCCTCTTTGGTTTTGCCCATGGCTTGGATAAAACCGAACTCTTGCATGTTGCCGGGAGCGAGCGTCCCGTCAAAATCATAGATAAGTGCAACGATTGGTTTGCGCATATTCGCCACTAATATTGAGTCTTTCGCCACAAATATGCAGATTTTTCGCCACAAAGCAAAGAATCGAGCGCATGTAAGGGGTATATTTGCGTCCGCAATCCGGCACAAGACGCCGGCCATACAAACACATGAGCAAAAGTACAAACCTCGAGCCAAAGACCTGCATCCGCTACAACGAAACGGTGCACTATCTCACATTTCTCGAAAACGCATTGAAACAATACTGGGATTATCCGTGCCTGAACAACTACCACGGAGAAACCCTTACATTCGCCGATGTCGCCAAACTCATTGCGAAGTTCCACCTCACATTCGAGCATATCGGCATAAAAAAGGGCGACAAAATTGCACTTTGTGCCAAGAACACCAACCGCTGGGGCGTGTCATTCCTATCGACATTCACTTACGAAGCTGTGATCGTGCCCATTCTCGCAGATTTTCATCCCGACAGCGTATGTTCTCTTGTGACACACTCTGAGAGCAAGATACTTTTCACCGACAAGGATATCTGGAGCAAGCTCGACATCGCCAAGATGCCGACCGTCTCAATGGTTATCTGCACAGAAGATTTCTCTCTTCTCTACACCTCCGATGAAAAAGTGAAAGCCACCTATGAGGAACTCCCCACACTTTTCGAAAGTCGCTACCCGATGGGATTCAGCCGCGAGAATGTGCAGTACAATACCAAAGGCAATCTGGACAATCTCGCTATCATCAACTACACTTCAGGCACGACCAGCGACCCCAAGGGCGTCATGCTGACCTACCGCAACGTCAGCGCATCGGTCACTTACGCACTGAATATGGTCCCGAGCAAACCGGGATACAGCATCGTATCAATGCTCCCGATGGCACACATATACGGTCTCGTATTTGAGTTCCTCTATCCGATCTGCGGAGGTGCGAGCATATATTTCCTCGGACGCACTCCGTCACCTTCGGTATTGCTCAAGTCCATGAAGGAAATCAAGCCCTATCTCGTACTCTGCGTGCCCCTTGTGATGGAGAAAGTGTACAAGTCTGCCGTCAAGCCTATGCTTAGCAAGACTGCCATAAAGATTCTCTACAATACACCCCTGCTTAACAGAATCGTGTACAAAAAGGTACGCGAGGGACTTGACAACGCGTTCGGCGGACAGGTTCAGGAGTACATCATGGGCGGAGCTGCACTCAACCCCGAAGTGGAAAAGTGCTTCCGCAGAATAGGTCTGCACTATATGGTGGGATATGGTCTGACAGAGGCCGCTCCCCTGTTGGGCTACGCACATTGGTATGATTATGCAAAGGGTTCATGCGGCAAGTCCGTGGCATGCTCCTCGGTGCGCATCGACTCCGAAGATCCCCAGCACATTGCGGGTGAAATCCAGGCAAAGGGCGAAAACATCTGCATAGGATATTACAAGAACGAAGATGCCACAAAAGCAGCCTTCACCGACGACGGATATTTCCGCACGGGAGACCTCGGCATCATTGACGCCAAGGGCAATATCTACATCAAGGGCCGCATCAAAAATATGTTCCTCTCCGCCAACGGACAGAACATCTACCCTGAAGAACTCGAAGCTGTAGTAAACTCACAGCCCTATGTAGCCGAGTCTATTGTAGTGAATCGTTCTGGCCGCATCGTAGGTCTAGTTTACCTCGACTCCGAGGGTATCAAGAAGGCCGGACTTGACGAGGAAGCCATTGCAGACATCCCCGAGAACATCAAGAACGCTTCCAACAAGCAGCTCCCTCTCTACAGTCAGATTGCGAAGGTGGAAGTCGTCATGGAACCGTTCCAGAAGACTCCCAAGATGAGCATCAAGAGATTCCTCTACAAGTAGTTCATTCGCGGAGATTCCGCATAAGTTTTTCATTTGAATGGGAGACGGTGTCCTTTACGGGCACCGTTTTCTTGTTGAAAATCCGCAGTTTATATCTATGCCCGAACACGGGGCTTTAGACTTGACCGTTTATATGGTAAGTCGGGCAACTTCTGTTCCAGACAAACCGTCCCGCAACAGTGACAAATTTTGCCAAAATGTCAATGGAATGGAACTTGCGTTTATTTGCGGCACATAACGATTGACGACAATTAAAAAATAAAATATCATGGCTAAGAACAACACAGCTACAACGGGACATATCGGCGTAACCACCGAAAACATATTCCCAGTCATCAAACAATTCCTCTACAGCGACCACGAGATTTTCCTCCGCGAACTCGTAGCCAACGCCGTTGACGCCACCCAGAAACTCAAGACCCTCGCTTCCAATGGCGAATTTAAGGGCGAGCTCGGCGACACAAGCGTACGCATCGAACTTGACGAGAAAGGCAAGACCATCAAGATTATCGACCGCGGCATAGGTATGACCGAGGAGGAAGTTGACAAATATATCAACCAGATTGCATTCTCCTCTGCCGGTGAGTTTCTCGAAAAATACAAGGACAGCGCAAACGGCATCATAGGACATTTCGGACTCGGATTCTACTCCGCATTCATGGTCTCCTCAAAAGTGACAATCGAGAGTCTCAGCTGGAAGGAAGGTTCGAAGGGAGTATTCTGGAGCTGCGACGGCTCACCGGAATTCACCATGAACGAATGTGTCAAGGAAGACCGCGGTACCGTCATCACCCTCTACATTGACAAGGACAGCGAAGAATTTGCATCCAAGGACAGAATTAGCGGCCTGCTGAACAAATACTGCAAATTCATGCCTACCCCCGTCGTATTCGGCAAGAAAAGCGAATGGAAGGACGGCAAGAACGTGGAGACTGACGAGGACAATGTCATCAACAATGTAGAGCCCATCTGGACCAAGACTCCTTCAGAGCTTAAGGAAGAGGACTATATCAACTTCTACCACGCCCTCTATCCCATGGAAGAGGACCCCATGTTCTACATTCACCTCAACGTGGACTACCCCTTCAATCTCACGGGAGTGCTTTATTTCCCCAAGATCAAGGAGCGCATGGCCATTGACAAGAACAAGATACAGCTCTACTGCAATCAGATGTTCGTCACCGACCATGTGGACAATATCGTACCCGACTTCCTGACCCTGCTGCATGGCGTCATCGACTCACCGGACATCCCGCTCAATGTAAGCCGCAGCTACCTCCAGTCAGATTCCAATGTAAAGAAAATCAGCACTTACATCACCAAGAAGGTAGCTGACAGACTGGAGCAGATTTTCACCGAGCAGCGCGAGACTTGGGAAGATAAATGGGACAATATCAAGCTCTTCATAGAGTATGGCATGCTCTCCGACGAGAAATTCTGCGAAAGGGCGCTCAAATTCGCCCTGCTCAAGGATGTGGACGGACACTACTACAGCTTCGACGAGTACCGCAAGGCAATCGAGGAGAAGCAGACAGACAAGGACAAGAAGCTCGTGTTCCTCTATGCCACCAATGCAGACAAACAGTATAGCGCCATCGAAGCTGCCAAAGCCCTGGGATACAATGTCCTGATGATGGACTGCGAACTGGATGCACATTTCGTGGGACTGCTTGAACAGAAGCTTGAAAATGTCCGTTGCGCACGAGTAGACTCCGACTCGGCTTCCAACCTCATCCCCACCGGCGAGGAAGTGAAGCCCGAGATGAGCGATGAGGACAAGAAGACTCTCGGAGACCTGTTCAAGGCAGGCCTTCCTACCGGTTCGGAATGGGACGTGCAGCCCGCAAATCTCGGCGAGGATGCAGCCCCGGTGCTCATCACCCAGAACGAGTTCATGCGCCGCTATCGCGAGATGTCCAGCTACGGCGGAGGAATGAATTTCTACGGCTCAATGCCTCAGATGTATGACGTCAAGGTCAATATGCAGAACCCCGTCATAGCCAAGATCTGGGCTGACCGCGAGGGCACCGCAGACCTTCTGCATCAAGTGATTGACCTCGCTCTCCTGCAGAACGGACTACTGACAGGAAAGCCGCTCGCGGACTTCATCGCCCGTAGCGAAGAGCTTCTCAAGAACGCATAAACATCACAGACTTGAAATTAGACAGGAACCCCGAGAGCCGCCCATCCGACTTTCGGGGTTCAATTTTTCAGGCGAACTTGGAGCAGAAAAAAGACACGCAGAAAAAGCATTTTTCAAGCATATCAATGATAATCTTTACAAAGATATGTAAATCAGTAGGTTAAGAGAATTTCATCCTGCAAAATGCCCACCCGCCCATTTTCCCTAATTCTTTCCGCAAATCCACCAATTCACCTGCAATTTGTTTTCAATTGTCCGGAAGCGATGCGACGGGAAAACTCAGGGACACAGATTTTGCCGGTTCTTCGGGAGCTTTTTGACTCCAAACTACACCTTGCTTCAAATACAATCCTTATCTTTGCAGGGTATGGGAGCATTGGACACAGAGATTAAGTTTCTGAAAGGAGTAGGGCCGAAGAGGGCTGAACTACTCACTGCGGAGCTTGGTGTCGAGACCATAGGCGACCTCATACGCATATACCCCTTCCGCTACATAGACAGAAGCAGCATCACCCGCATCGCCGACATCAGAAGCGATGTGGCAGCCGTACAGATAAAAGGAAAAGTGGTGCTCCGCAATCTCTATGGAGCGAAGAATGCCCCACTTCCAGTGGACGCCAACGGCAACCCCCGCATAAGCGCAGCCAAGCGCCTCAGCATCATCGTAGAAGACGAGAGCGGACGCATCGAACTGGTCTTCTTCAAAGGGATCAAATGGAATTACGAAAGACTCAGGATCGGAAGCACATTCATATTCTACGGGAAACCCAATGAATTCAACGGAAGATTCAATATAGTCCATCCGGAAGTAGACCCGCCGCAGGAAGGCGACATGACCCAGGGAGGTCTTACCGGCGTATACCCCAGCAGCGAAAAACTCAAAAACGCAGGCATCACGGGCAAAGTCATGTGCAGGATGCAAAGTGCCGCCCTTCAGATGTGCCTGCCGGAAATCGAGGAAAGCATGCCGGCCTACATCCTCAACGAACTTGCACTCTGTTCCCTGACTTACGCGCTCAAGAACATTCATTTTCCAAAAGACGGCTACGCGCTTCAGAAAGCCTCCCGAAGGCTTAAATTCGAAGAGCTGTTCTTATTGCAATTAAGTCTGCTGAAGCAGAAATATATACGCGCACGCGCCGAACACGGCATACCTATGCCCAAGGTCGGGGAAGATTTCAACGCATGCTACCGGGCACTTCCGTATTCCCTCACCGGAGCACAGCAAAGGGTCATCAAGGAAATACGCGCAGACCTCATGTCGGGGCAGCAGATGAACCGCCTGCTGCAAGGCGACGTAGGTTCGGGAAAGACGATGGTCGCAGTGCTGAGCTGCCTGCTCGCCATAGGCAACGGCTACCAGACCTGCATCATGGCACCCACCGAAGTGCTTGCCCAACAGCATTATGCCAACATCTGCAAGTACCTCTCCCCCACCGGAGTACGCTGCGCACTTCTAACCGGCTCCACCCCTGCCAAAGAGCGCAGGGAAATACACGCCGGACTGGAGGACGGAAGCATAGGACTTATAGTCGGGACTCACGCCCTGCTCGAAAACCCCGTGGTATTCAAAAGATTGGGGCTTGCGGTAATAGACGAGCAGCATCGTTTCGGCGTAGATCAGAGGGCGCGGCTTTGGGCGAAAGGTCCGACGCTCGAAGACGGAGTCAGATACGCCCCGCACATCTTGGTGATGACGGCAACACCCATCCCCCGCACCCTTGCAATGACCGTCTACGGAGACCTCGATGTATCCGTCATCGACGAGATGCCCCCAGGACGCAAACCCGTACGCACCACCCTGCACACTCCCGCCAAAATGCCCGCCGTATATGAATTCATGCGCAAGGAAATCAAGGCGGGACGCCAGGTCTTCGTCATTTATCCGATGATTTTCGAGAACGAGAAGCTCGATTTGAGCAATCTCGAAACGGGCTACGAAGACATCATGCAGCACTTCCCCCTGCCGGAGTACAAGACCGCGATAGTACACGGGCAACAGACTCCGGAAGTGAAGAATTTCAACATGGATGCATTCGCCGCAGGCCGGGCCAACATCCTGGTATCCACGACAGTAGTGGAAGTCGGCGTAGATGTCCCCAATGCTTCCGTGATGGTCATTATGAGCGCAGAGAGATTCGGACTCTCGCAGCTTCACCAGCTCAGGGGAAGGGTCGGACGCGGCGCCGCAAGTTCGCATTGCATACTCGTGCGCGACTACAAGACTTCCAAGGAAGCCATGCAGAGGCTCGAACTGATGTGCCGCACGGAGAACGGATTTGAAATCGCGGAAGAAGACATGAAGATGCGTGGTCCGGGAGACCTTGAGGGCACTATGCAAAGCGGACTTCCCATCAGCCTCAACATCGCTTCCCTCGCCAAGGACGGACTTATATTGTCTGAAGCAAGGGCATATGCGCAGAAAGTTCTCGAAGCGGATCCTTCACTCTCTTCCCCTGCCAATATCCTGCTCGCCCGCGAACTCCGCAAGGAAAAATACAAGCGTGAGGACTACAGCAAGATTTCATAAGGGATTGCCCAAGCTTAAAACACTGCCAAACTGTGGCAATAACGCTTTAATTTAGTTAAATTCGCAGGTTGCGACAGTACGACCGCACCTCAATTTTTGAATAAACATTCACCATTATAATGAAAAGAAACAGATTTCTCGTTTTATTCGTATGCATAGCCGTCGGATTCGGCATAGGCTATGGCATCACGGAACTTTTTGGAAGCACCATGAAAGCAGGAAAGAAAGAAAAGGGTTACATTCCCCGCTCGGAGATTAAGATAGAAGACGGAGTCATGACTCCGGAAGTACTCCTCGCCATGGGGCGCATTTCTTCACCGGTCCTGTCTCCGGACGGAAGCAAAATCCTTTACAGCGTAAGCTACACCGATGTGGCAGCCAACCGCTCCTGCGCCAACCTCTACACCTGCAATGTCGACGGCAGCAACAGGACCCAGCTCACCCAGTTCGGCAGCAGCGCAAGCGGAGCACGCTGGTCCAAGGATGGCAAATTCATCTACTACCTCCGCGACGGTCAGCTCTGGAAAGCTGCAGTAGGAGGAAAGAAGCTCGGCGCGTCCCGAAAACTCAGCGACATTCCCTCCGGAATCAGCGGATTCTCGCTCTCCCCTGACGAAAGCAAAATATTCTATATCAGCACAATAGAAGGACCTGTCAAAACGGCTTCCGATGTAGACCCCGCACTTGACAAGGCTCAGGCATATATCACGGAAGATCTGATGTACCGTCATTGGGACCATTGGGTGACCACCACTCCCCGCACATATGTAGCTTCAATGAACGGCAAAATCACTCCCGAGAACAGCACGGACATACTCGGAGACGAGCCGTACGAGCTTCCACTCGAACCTTTCGGCGGCGAGGAGCAGCTCAGTTGGGACCCGAGCGGGAGATACATCGCCTACAGCTGCAAGAAAAAGACAGGCAAACAATATGCATTCTCCACCAATACAGGCATTTACATCTACGACACACAGACAGGTGAGACCATGGACCTCAAGGTGGACGGAGGCTACGACACCGATCCCGTATGGAGCCCGGACGGACTTCACCTCGCTTGGATAAGCATGGCACGCGACGGCTACGAGGCAGACAAGCAGCGTATATTGGTCGCAGACCTCAAGGACAATGACAAGCTCGAATTCAGCCCTATCCGCGAACTTACCGAGACATTCAAGTATGATGCTTCCGGACTTCTTTGGAGCGAAGATTCCAAGAGTCTGTATTTCAATTCCATAAGCGAAGGCACACAGAAGATTTACAATGTCGGTCTCGACGGAGAAGTGTCGCAGCTCACCGCAGACGACTGGAAGTACGACTTCTTCTCGCCTTTCGCAGTTCTGGAAGACGGCACGCTTCTCAGCACATATTACTGCCTGAACGCACCTCTCGAAATGGTAGCCATCAAGGACAGCGGATTCAAGCAGATCAGCACGGAGAACAAGCATATCCTCGACCAACTCGACGAGCCTACAAGCGAAAGCGTATTGGTCAAGACAGTGGACGGACAGGACATGCAGTGCTGGGTACTTTACCCTCCTCATTTCGATGAGCACAAGCAGTATCCCGCAGTAGAAATCGTGCTCGGAGGCCCTCAAGGCACCAATTCACAGGATTGGAGCTACCGCTGGTGTTACCGCCTCATGGCTCAGCAGGGATATATCGTCATCATGCCCAACCGCCGAGGTACCACAGCATTCGGACAGCCTTGGAAGGAGCAGATCAGCGGTGACTATTGCGGTCTCAACATGCAGGACTATCTCTCGGCGGGAAGGTACATCAAGAGCAAGCCCTATGTCAGCAAACTCGCTTGCGTTGGAGCTTCTTACGGAGGATTCTCGGCTTACATGCTCGAAGGTCTTCACGGTGACCTCTACGACTGCTTCATCGCACACGCAGGCATCTTCGACGAGAAGGCTCTCTGGTATACGACCGAAGAGATGTGGTTTGCCAACTGGGACAACGGAGGTCTGACCGAGTATGCCTACGAGGAAGGCAAGACGGGTCCCGCCCGCGACGGCATCACATTCGGAGGCATGCAGCAGGCAGGAGCGCCCTACGCATCTACGCCCAAGGCACGCCGCCACTACGCCAACGATCCCGAAAGCAATGTCACCAAGTGGCATACCCCTATACTCTGCATCCACGGCATGATGGACTTCCGCATCCCTTACGAGCAAGGCATGGCAGCTTTCAATGCAGCACAGATGATGGGAGTGCCAAGCAAGCTCCTCATCTTCCCCGAAGAGAACCACTGGATTCTCCAGCCCCAGAACTCCCTGCTCTGGCATCGCGAGTTCTACGACTGGCTCGACCGCTGGTGCAAATAACAACGAAAGCTGGAGGCCCAACAGTCTTCAGCTTTTATTTTACGGGAATGGAAAATAGCTCCGCAGAGACCTACTTCTCTTCCCAGACTTCCTCTATTGGGGCTGCCGCCCCAAACCCCTATCGCTACGCACCACCTATCCCACAAGGACTCCCGGCTGGTGCTCCGCTACGCGCTGATGCGCGTCGGCTCCGCCGAGAACTACTTCTCTTCCCAGACCTTCAGGTATTGTTCGAGGGCCCACATTTCGTCGCGGAAGCGGGCGGCGGCGGTGAAGTCGAGATCGGTAGCGGCCTTGTGCATCTTGTTGCGGTCCTCCTCGACCAGTTTCTCAATCTGTGAACGGGACATACTACGTATCACGGGGTCCTGAAGCACCGCCGCAAGATCCGCACGCAACTTGCCGTCCTTGAACGCGGCACCGTTGTCACGAAGCGAATCGTGCCCCAGTCCGACCTTGACACTCCCCTTTCCAAGAGCAGACGGGTCAGGGATATAATGAGGATCGTCGTATGAATTGGCTGCACTGAAACGCCCGCTGATTGCCCCCACAAGCACATTATGTTTGGTCTTAACCTGGGTAGGCGTGATATGATGCTGCTCGTTGTATTCAATCTGACGGGTTCTGCGCCTATTCGTCTCACGGATAGTGGCTTCCATGGAATCGGTCACCTTGTCAGCATACATTATGACAAGGCCGTCCACATTTCGGGCGGCACGCCCTGCCGTCTGCGTCAGTGAACGGGTGGTACGCAGGAAACCCTCCTTGTCGGCATCAAGTATCGCCACAAGCGAGACAGAAGGTATATCCAGGCCCTCACGGAGCAGATTGACACCTATCAGCACATCGAAAAGCCCGTTCTTGAAATCCTCGATGATATCCACACGCTCGGAAGTATCCACGTCCGAATGTATATAGCGGCAGCGTATGCCGATTTTGGCCATATAGTTATCCAGTTCCTCCGCCATTCGCTTGGTAAGGGTCGTGACGAGCACGCGCTCATCTTTCTCTGAACGCTTGCGGATCTCCTCAACGAGGTCATCCACCTGATTTTCAGTAGGTCGCACCTCGATAGGAGGGTCGAGCAGGCCCGTCGGACGCACCACCTGTTCCACCACCAAGCCCTGACTCTTCGCAAGTTCATACTCCGCAGGAGTGGCGCTAACATACACTTTCTGGCCCGTAACCTGCTCGAACTCAGGGAATGTGAGAGGCCTGTTGTCGGCTGCGGCAGGCAGACGGAAACCATACTCCACCAATATGGACTTGCGGCTATGGTCACCACCGAACATCGCCCGCACCTGCGGCAGTGTCACATGCGACTCATCCACGAAAGTTATGAAGTCCTTAGGGAAATAATCTATCAGACAGAACGGCCGCTGCCCGGATTTGCGCCCGTCGAAATAGCGGCTATAATTCTCGATCCCAGGACAATAGCCAAGCTCCTTGATCATCTCAAGATCATTCTCCACCCGCTGCTGTATTCGCTTGGCTTCCAAATGCTTGCCCACACTCTCGAAATATGCGATCTGCTCATACAAATCATCCTGGATCTGACTGATTGCAGCAATCGAGCGCTCCTTCGTGGTCACGAAATTATTGGCAGGATAAATGCTGATCTCCTCTATATCTTCGATATGCGCACCCGTAGGCGGGTCAATAATCGAGATATTGTCCACTTCATCTCCGAAGAACTCTATTCGCACCGCATGGTCCGCCCCGCTCAAAAACACATCCACAGTATCGCCTTTGGTCCTGAAAGAGCCGCGTGTAAACTCCCCTTCCGTACGGCAATAGAGAGCATCTACGAGTTTATAGAGCAAGCCGGTAAGGGAACGTGTCTCCCCCTTGCGCACCACAACGGTCTGGGTGTGAAAGTCTTCCGGATTGCCTATACCATACAGGCAGCTCACCGAACTGATGACGATCACATCCCGCCTGCCGCTCAGCAAGGAACTTGCAGCGCTCAGCCTGAGCTTTTCTATCTGGTCATTGATAGAAAGGTCTTTCTCAATATATGTATCGGTATTCGGAAGATATGCTTCCGGCTGATAATAATCATAATACGATACGAAATACTCCACTGCATTGGACGGGAAGAACGACTTGAACTCCCCGTAAAGCTGTGCCGCGAGGGTCTTGTTGTGGCTGAGTATCAACGCCGGTCTCTGCAGGCGCTCAATGACGCCCGCCATAGTGAATGTCTTGCCGGAGCCTGTCACTCCGAGCAGGGTCACATCGCTCACTCCGCTGCTGAGGGCACTGGAGAGTTCTTCTATGGCGCGGGGCTGATCGCCGGCGGGCTTGTATTCAGATTCTAACTTGAATTTCATAAACTTGACGCTACCTGTCCGGCGGAGCATTGGGAATGCCTCTTGAGCTGGATACTATTAAATAGATTGTGCCAGATGCTGTAGAAGCCACCTGCGACACTTACCAAAGGATTAAGAAAAGTATATGCGAGCCAGATGGCGAATACCGTATTTTTCTGCCCGAGCGACTGACCTGCCGTCACGCCTGACAACTTCCGTCCCATTGCAAATTGGGCGATGCAGCAGGACAGCGACATCAAGGCAATCAGCAATATTGACTCAAGCCCGGCACCGCTGAGAATTATGGAGCGGGTGCTTATCATAATCGCAAGCGAAAGAGAGAACACCCATATTATAAACGAGATACCGCTGTGCGCCTCAACCCAGTCATGACCTTTTGGCCACGCAATGCGAAGTAGCCACGCGAGCAGAAACGGCACAATCAAAGTGGGGAAAATCTTCCCGAGAATCCCTAAAAACGCAATTCCGAAACTCAACCCCTGCACATCCCCGACAAGAGGCAGCAGCAAGGGACAAACGACAGCGACCGCAAGATTGATCAGCACAGTATATGTCACGACGGCATTGACATCGGCGCCCAACTTCCCGGCAACGACCGAACACGCCGTAGCCGTCGGACAGATAAAGCACAACATCGCAGTCTCCGCAAGCAGTCGCAACCCTGGCGCCATAGGCACGAAATGTACCACAAGCACCATTGTAGTGAAAATTCCAACCTGAATAAGCAATGCCGGTAGCATCCACGAGCGCAAGCGCATTTTGCGCGGATCAACCTTACTGAACGCAAAGAAGAGCATCGTGAAAATCATCGCCGGCTGAAGATATGCAACAGCCTCATGCACAAGCGGTCCTATCGGATGCAATGCAAGACAATTATGATAAATGATATATGTAGCAGCCCCGACGCACATCGAAATGACAAGCGCCCAGTCCTTGAAAAACTGTCCTATAGAATTCACAGCGACAAAGATAGCAATGTTTGCAGAACCGACGGACAGAATCCTTGATAGATTCCATCATAAGCCCGACCCACCATTCCATTCGCTCTCGCTATGGATTCAAAAGACATTATCAGTTTTTGATAATACTTATCTGCCTGCTCTTCAGACCAAGAATCAAAGGAATAATTCCAAATATCAACAAGGTCTTGTACAGCAGACTTCGAAATGTCATAATTCTTCATGTCGCGTGAGGAATACGTATTGTTAGAAAAGTTAAAAAAGATTATCTCATCAGTCTGATCTCCAAATAACCGCAATCAAAAGCACTCGGCTTCACTCCTTACAAATCCATAAATTGACATATAAGTTGTATCTTTGCGGCAATTATGACCACCAAATGCACATTTTTCGCCGCACTGCTGATGGCAGCGGCTCTGGCGACGGGTTGCGCCACAAATAAACCCACTACCAACAACAATTTCATCTGGATAGACTGCCACGCCAACTTCGCACGCACATCGTCTCCCGATTCGATTGAATTCTACCTTCAGAAAATAAAGGACACGGGATTTGACAATGTAGTCGTGGATATGAAGCCAATCGACGGCGACGTGCTCTACAGCAGTGAAATAGCTCCCCAACTTCTCCGCTACGGACGCAAACGCAGAGATAAAGACTATGACATGTTGAGCTACTTCCTCGAGTACGGACACGAACTCGGGATGAACATTTACGCATCGATGAACATATTCTGCGGTGGCAACAACTGGTCCAACAGAGGTATCATCTTCAAGGACAAGGCACATATGCAGTCCATAGTCTACACCCCTGAAGGACTCAAGCCCATAGGTGAAGTCAAAAGCAACTACAACGGTATGCTCAACCCAGTCAATCCCGAAGTACAGGAGTACGAGCTGTCAATCCTCAAAGAATTCGTCTCCAGATACAAGGATCTTGACGGCATCATCTTCGACCGACTGCGCTTCGACGGCATCACCGCAGACTTCAGCGAGATTTCAAGGTCAAAATACGAAGAGCATGTGGGTCACAAGGTGGAGAACTTCCCCACCGACATCATCTACTACGAGGACAATCAGATAAAGCAGGGCAAGGAATTCAAGCATTGGATCGAGTGGAGGTCCGGTGTCATCAAGGATTACCTCGCCGTTGTCCGCAAGGAACTGAAAGCCATCAACCCGGAACTCGTCATCGGCGACTATACCGGAGCATGGTACCCTACCTATTACAACGAGGGACTCAACTGGGCAAGTGACAAATACGACCCCTCGACATACTTCGACTGGGCTCTTCCTACTTACAAGGACACCGGATACGCCTCACTTCTCGACGTGTATATGCCCGGCCTCTACTATGTGACCGTAAGCAAGTCCGATGTAGACAGAAACCTCGCACAACTTGCGAAAGACCCTCAGGTACAGATTGAAGGCGTATGGTCACCCATTGACATGAAGTACGCCCGCGACTACTGGTACTGCATTGAGGGCGGCGCAGAATGGGTCAACAAAATCACCGCAGGTGACGTCCCCGTGTATGGAACCATTCTCGTCAGCCAGTACAACGGTGACAGCGAACACTTTACAAAAGCTGCCGTAGCCGCCAAGGAGCACACCGACGGACTCGTCCTCTTCGACCTCTGCCACATCATAGCAGACGACCTCTGGGCTCCTCTCAAAGAAGCCATCAAAGGCAAAAAGTAACAAACAACAATCAAATCATCCCAAATGCAAACATCCATGCCGGCAGATGCAGTATTTCTGCAATAATTTTTGTATGTTTGCACGTAAGCACGGAGTTCGCATAATGCTTGCGGACTCCGTTTTGTTTTTGTTTGTTCACATGACTACAGAAGAACTTAAAAATCACATTCGCGTCATTGAAGACTTCCCCATCAAGGGAATTCATTTTCAGGACGTCACGACACTACTCATGGACAAGGATTGCGTCCGTGAGCTCACAGACAGACTACTTGACATCTATGCCGACAAAGGAATCACCAAGGTCGTAGGCCTTGAGTCCAGAGGATTCATCTTCGGCGGCATACTGGCGGAAAAGCTCGGAGCGGGATTCGTCCCCGCCCGCAAAAAGGGCAAACTCCCCTACGACAGAATCTCCGAGACATACGGACTCGAATACGGCTTCGACTGCATAGAGATGCATACGGACGCCATCACCGAAGATGATATAGTCTTGATTCACGATGACCTGCTCGCCACGGGAGGCACTCTCGCAGCATCCTACAGGCTTGTAAAGAAATTCAACCCGAGTAAGATATATGCCAACACCTTGCTCGACCTGACCGCATGTCCGAGAAGCAAAGACTTCCCTACAGATCTTGACTTCACCTCAATCATCAAGATAGACGAGGCCTGACAAAGACGCTGATTTGGATTCATAAGCGCATGGTATCCGGAAGCAAGTTAGGAAAACGGCTTGAAATTTGATAGTACAAGGCAGTTTCTTGAATATGGAAAATCTTGTAGAAAAAGCCCGCAATATCGCCGTCGAGGCCCTCAAAGACGAGACTCGAAGCAACGGCGTACCATTTATCAGCCACCCGGACGGAGTCGCAGCCATAGTACGCGACGAAATCGGTCTGCCGGAAGAATGTGTAGCTGCGGTGTATCTCCACGAAGCCACCCGCAAGCATCCTGACATAGACATCAGCGCATTCCCCAAGGATGTGCACACTATGGTAGACGGGCTGAATAAAATCAGCACCATCAAGCCCAAGGATACGCGACTCGAAGCCGAGAACTACAAGAAACTAATTGTCAATTACAGCTCGGACCCGAGGGTCACGATTATCAAGATCGCAGACCGTCTTGAGGTCATGCGCAATTTGGGCATATTCCCCAAAAGTTCAAGAGACCAAAAACAGCTCGAGACCCTGCTACTCTACATTCCGCTTGCACACCAGCTGGGACTTTACAATATAAAGAGCGAACTGGAAGACATCTATTTTCGCTTTGCGGATCCGGAGATGTACCGCTCGATTACCAATAAACTTGCTGCAACGGCACCCGATAGGGAGCGCCTGACCAAAGAGTTCATCGAGCCGCTCAAAGAGAAGCTCAGCGCAGCAGGAATTGCCTATAAACTCAAAGTCAGGACTAAAACCGCTTACAGCATCTATCGCAAGATGCAGAAGCAGAAAGTCCCGTTCGAAGGCGTCTATGATGTATTCGCCATACGATTCATCATAGACTGCAAGCCCGAGCGCGAATTGGAACAGGACCTCTGCTGGAAGGTCTACTCCTATGTTACAGAAGAGTACGAGCCTGACACACACAGACTCCGCGACTGGCTCACCAACCCCAAGCCCAACGGTTACGAATCCCTGCACATAACGGTCAAGAACGCACTCGGCAACTATGTCGAAGTGCAGATCCGCACCAAGCGTATGGACGAAGTAGCCGAAAGTGGCCTCGCGTCCCACTGGTCCTACAAAGGCATCAAGGGAGAAAAGACCCTCGACAACTGGCTGAAATCAGTACGCTACGCTATGGAGCACTCTGACATCAGCTCCACCGAGGATATCCCACAGCCACCGGAGAAAGAAATATTCGTATTCACCCCTACTGGAGAGCTCCGCATACTCGCTGCCGGCTCCACCGTGCTTGATTTCGCATTCAATATCCACACAAATGTGGGAATGCGTTGCACCGGGGCGCGGATAGGCGGCAAGGCCGTGTCTATCAGAGAGAAACTCAAGACCGGAGATGTCGTAGAAATCCTTACATCCAAGAATCAGAAACCATCTTCCGACTGGCTCTCTTGGGTGGTCACATCCAAGGCCCGCAACAAAATCCGCCAACAGCTTGACGCTGAAGGGCGCAAACTTGCCGCGGACGGAAGGGAGATACTCGAGCGCAGACTCAAGAACTGGAAACTCGAATTCAGCGACGAAGACCAAGGAGATTTCTGCCGGAAAAATAGCCTCAACGGCATCACCGAGCTTTATGCGACAATCGCCAAGGGAGACATTGATGCAGCTGACATCAAAGACTTCATCACTTCCCGTGCGCAGGCTACACCCGCGCAGAGCACCGCTTCCACAGAACTTCACGAAGAAGACAAATTCACGCCCTACACCGGTAGCGGAGACGACATACTCGTACTCAACGCCAAGGATGTCAAGGGATTGCAATATAAGATGGCACGCTGCTGCAATCCCGTATTCGGAGACGACGTGTTCGGATTCGTAACCCGCGAGGAAGGCATCAAGATACACCGTATCTCCTGCCCCAACGCCAGCAGACTCATACAGCGTTACCCCTACCGCATCCAGAGAGTAGTATGGCAGGACACCCAGTCCAACGGAGAATTCCTCGCCAATCTCGCAGTCAGCGCAGAACACGACAGAAGCGTTATGGGCGCGATAATGGATGTGATTTCCGGATTCCGCGTATCCATAAGGTCATTCGTAATCAACTCTAACTCACGCACCGGAGACGATGAAATCAGCATCAAACTCCTCGTACCGTCCGGAGCGGAACTTGACAAAGTCATCTCACTCATCGGCAAGGTACGCCACGTCCTGAAAGTCCGCAGACTTTAGAACTTGCCGTAAGCTGCCCTTTGGAAAGCCTTTGCGTTTTTCTGATGTTGGGAATAAGTCTTCGCAAACACATGCGTCCCGTCAAGAGCCGGCGAGGCACAGAAATACATCCATCCAGAATCCGTATCAGCCTCAAGCACAGCCTCGAGAGCCGCCTTGGAAGCAATCCCTATGGGCCCCGGAGGCAAGCCCTTATGAGTATAAGTATTGTACGGAGAATCCACTTTCAAATGCTTCTTGAGTATGCGATTCAGACCATAATCATAGCAGAAGGCTATGGTAGGATCAGCCTGAAGCGGCATTCCCTTGCGAAGTCGGGTAACATACACCCCCGCTATCTTCGGATATTCGGGCACATAATTGGACTCGCGGCACACAATTGAGGCCACGATTCCGACCTGTTCAGGAGTCAATTTCTTCCGAGCAGCAAGTGCCCTGCGCTCGTCAGTCCAAAACTTGTCGTATTCCCGTTTGAAAATCGAGAAGAGCTCATTGACCGAAACATCCCAATACATCTCGTATGTATCAGGGATAATGATATTGTATACAGTAGCCGGAGTGACTCCGTAATGCTTTAGAAAAGGCTTGTCATCCAACGCTTTAGCCACAGTGGACGAATCCATCTGCAACTGCGAAGAAATACTCCGGGCCAGGTCCTTCTTCAATCTGAGTGAAGGAGAAATGCTTAGTTTGATTGGACTCTGCCAGCAGTTGTTGAGCATACGCGCCACATAAACGCACGAATACTCGGGCTTGATTGTATAATGCCCCGGCGTAATGTATTTGGATACCTGCTTCCGCTCAAAAGTCCTTCGCAAAGCTCCCTCCCAGCGGATTGAAGTCTGCGACTTGATCTGCATAATCACATCTTCGGGTGTGGTATTCTCGTCCACATACACCTGAGCATCACCCTTAAATGCCGGCAATCGGTTGTCCCTAAGGACATCCCAGCAATGCACGGACAACACGGCAAGGACAACTACAACAATCCCAGCCACCAATCTCAAAACCAGTCCGCCCTTCTTACGCGGCTGCTTCTTGCCACCACGCGAACCCGCCCCTGACTTGCGCAAATTCGACGGTTTACGACCTTTCTGCCCTTTGGATGCCACTGACATTATCTCAATTTAAGAGCCTGCTCTTTGACCAGAGGCTCATCTGCAGGCAGATGATTGCGCCTTATTATACTGCTCATCCTCACCCCGAAACGCTGGCTTATAGCACGCAGTGATTCACCATCTTCCGCGACTATATACATTTCAAGTCCCTTGGCCGACTTACGCTTCTTGGCCTGGATATAGACTACGGTACCGGGCAGCAATTCTTCGCTCTCATCCAAATCATTGAAACGAAGTATCTCCTTGGTAAACAAGTTGTAGGCAAGTGCAAGGGAAGCATATGTATCCCCTGCCGCACTATACACGCACGCGACACCGTTCTTCTGATACACAGGCCTGTCCAAAGCAAATTCAAACTTCTCGTCATACTGCTGAAGCATAACTGTGGCACGCTCAAGCTTGTCGGGAGAAACAACTTTTACAACCACCCCACGGTCAAAATTCTGAAGCGAATAATCCTCTATCAATTTGATGAGTTTGTCCGCATATGCGGGATCCGTCGCATAGCCGGCTTTCTTGAGCCCATATGCCCATGATTTATAGTCCGTAATCTCATAATCGAACAGAAACTTGTACCTGTCGTAATAACGGAGGAAATCAGAATGGTCCTTGAATGAATCCTCAGCCTTTGAATAAGCCCTGAAACACTCGCTCGGCGCATCATCATCATGATATATCTTCTCGCCGGTCCAACTCTTATGACACTTGATACCGAAATGGTTATTGGCCTTTACAGCGAGGCGTGACTTGCCCGCCCCTGACTCCAAAAGCCCCTGCGCAAGCGTAATGGACGCCGGCACGCCGGTACGTTCCATCTCACTTATCGCGAGTGACGAATATTTGTCAATATATGCAAGCCTGTCCGAACGGACATCTGCCCGAACTATAAATCCAGCTAAAACAAGGACTGACGCAAGCGCACAAGCAAGGCGCTTTCCGCAAAAAGAATTCATAGTCGCGAAGATAGCAAATCTTCGTGGCTCCACGAAAAAACTTGCACGCGAAGCCATAAATTTGAGACAAGTGTTTTGCATTTCATTAAAATATGCTACATTTGTACTATATGACAAACAAACAAAATCACAACAAAAGCGCCGAAGCCGCACTATCAGCAGCTGTCGTCAAAAGGATTACAAGTATGCTGAAGTCAAAACACATCTCACAGAGAGAACTCGCCCACAAACTCGGAAAGTCGGAAGCAGTCATCTCCAGATGGCTTGGCGGAATTCCAAACATGACACTACGCTCAATCTGCCAGATATCCGATGCCCTCGGAGAACAAATAATTTCGGTCAACAACGGCAAGCCATCATTGACCGAATCAAGGTAATATTTCAAACAGGTCCCGACAACTAAAGTCCGGCAGCACCTGTGACTATCATTCCTATAGAGAAATAGAGTGCGAGGCAGCTACAGAGGCGAGCCTTGGTGGTCTTTGCAGCGAAGAATCCCAGATACAAGGAAAAGAGAGTGCAGAGTCCACCGAAAGCTATACCGGAAATCATGTACCACTGGCTCTCTTCCATAATCGCATGTACAAGAGGATATGAACCGATAAGTGCAAAATGGCCGAACCAGTTACCTATGAACGATAAGACAAACACCCAGACAGCCCACTCAAAGGCATGCCTGCGATAGCAGTATGCAATGAGTAAAGTGATCAGAACCACAAAGAACAAAGAAGACGCGCACTCGATATGAGCGAAACATATCAGGCTCTCTTCCGTCACTATGCCGAAATGCCATGAGCACTCACCCACTGCCTGCCAGAGCAAAGTACCACCAGCGTAAGAAGTAAGGAATGCAGCCATGGTCTTACCCTTTCGACCTGCACGCGCCGAGAAATAAAGGCAAACGAAAGCCGAGACAAAAGACAGGCACATAAAAGCGAAACGCATGGGACTTGGATCTACCATTTCACCTTCATCCATATGCGGGTCAATGAGCGGCGTCATATCCGCACCGGCACCGATAAATGCGGCAAACAAACCGACTAAGGCACCAGTAATAAGCAAAATCCAAACAATAGGAAGTACACTTTCTTTAAGCGAAGCACGGGCATCTGCGGGCGCAGCCCCAAAGACAAATTGTTTCATAAGCATTCAAAATAACGTGCGAAGATAGGAAAGAGTCCGTGCAAGCCGGTTGCAAACAAAAAGTCCCGACTGCGTATGCAATCGGGACCTGGAATATTTCAACAGACCGATCAGTCTGCCTTAGAGACAATCTTACTGCTCGTCAGGAGCGTTGTTATCGGAGTTGCCACCCTGAGGACCTGCCTGAGGACCGCCCTGCGCGCCAGCCTGACCGGACATCGAAGAGTAGACTTCGCTCATGACCTTGTTGAGTTCCTCTGTGTAGCGGTCAATGTCAGCTACATTCTGATTCTTGACAGCCTCCTTGAGTGATGAGAGAGGAGCCTCGAGCTGTGACTTCTTGTCAGCGGGAATCTTGTCACCATTCTCACTGAGGAACTTGTCCACCTGGAAGGTCAATGCATCAGCGTTGTTGATCTTGTCGATGCGCTCCTTCTCAAGCTTGTCAGCCTCCTCATTGGCCTTGGCCTCGTCACGCATTCTCTGGATTTCATCATCGGTAAGACCGGATGAAGCCTCAATACGGATGTGCTGTTCCTTTCCGGTAGACTTATCCTTCGCGGATACGGAGAGAATACCGTTGGTGTCGATGTCGAATGAAACCTCAATCTGAGGCACTCCACGAGGTGCAGGTGCAATACCGTCGAGATGGAAGACACCTATCTGCTTGTTGTCCTTAGCCATAGGGCGCTCACCCTGAAGGACTCTAATCTCCACTGAAGGCTGGTTGTCAGCAGCTGTAGAGAAGACCTGATCCTTGTGGACAGGGATGGTAGTATTGGACTCAATGAGCTTCGTCATCACTCCGCCGAGAGTTTCGATACCGAGGCTCAGAGGGGTAACATCAAGAAGCAGAACATCTTTCACATCACCTGCAAGCACGCCACCCTGGATAGCTGCACCGATAGCCACGACCTCATCGGGGTTCACGCTTCTGTTAGGCTCCTTGCCGAAGAATTCCTTGACAATCTCCTGAACCTTGGGGATACGGGTCGAACCACCAACAAGAATCACCTCGTCAATCT
>CAZNDD010000012.1:0-25819 GCA_964571735.1 uncultured Muribaculaceae bacterium
ACTCTTCAGCCGCATCCTCCCAACGGGTCTTATCGTTGTCCCTGTTCCAATATTTACTCGCCCAATAGAGCTTCACTTGAGATTTGACCACTTCCGCGACCACAGCGGTAAACCTGCCGAAATTGGCATCGTCATGGCGGGCAGGAAGATATCTGGAGGCATCATCCATATCACTAAGAATCTGCGCCACAGTCTCCTGCGCACTCGCTCTCTTAATCCCTTTCAGGGACTCCACATCTCCAGGGTCAAGCACCGAATTGATAATAGGAACTCCGCCCCACTGCTTGAACAAAAGGAAATAATAGTATCCGCGAAGTCCGTAAGCCTCTCCCAAAAGCCTCTCTTTTCGGTTGCTCCCGCCGCCGGTAGACATATCGTCAGGAATGCGGTCATAATTTTGGATAAACATATTGCACCTGCGTATGCATCCATAATAATCCGACCAGTTGCGCGCCATGGGCATGGATGTAGGATTCCAGCTGCCAAGATTAATATCAAACGGACTGGCAGGATAACCGGACGCCTGCTGGAAACCTACTTCATCGGTCGCCCCACCGAGTTTATACCGCCCCGTAAGATCCTCTGTATTATACTGAAAATCAGGAATATAACAGTAAGCATTGTCAAGATAACGCTCGGCGGTCTCTATCTTGGCAAACATCTCTTCTTCTGTCAGATTGTCTCCTGGCGCCCTTTCCAGAAAGTCGCTGCAAGAAGCCAAGGAGACTAAAACTATGGCTAAAAGAGCCGGATATATATATTTCTTCATAATCTTGAATTGCTACTGAAGTTCAAATCGAAGTCCGAGGTTAAACACCCTCTGAAGCGGATAAGGAAGCGTACCTGTACCTGCCGTCTCGGGGTCTCTATCCTTAAGGTACATTGCATCCCATACTCCTACGTTCTGGGCATTGAGATACACACGAGCGGAAGACACTTTAATTTTGCGGAGCCACTCAATAGGGAGAGTATATCCCAACTCCACATTACGCAACTTCAGATAATCCGTCTTCATAAGATTGAAATCCGAAATCACGGTATTGTTCGCCGTGGTATGAGCCACTGGAAGTATTGCATCGCGGTTGTCCTCCGTCCACCTGCGCAGGTTTATAGAACTGCTGTCATATACCCACATGCGGGCAGTTCCGCCCATTGCTGCACTCAACAACATGCTGAAATCAAAACCACCGTAATTGAATCCGAGGGAAAGACCTCCGGTCAAAGTAGGCACAGAAAAGCACTTGATAGGGATACGGTCCGAGGGGTCGATAACTCCGTCATTGTTAGTATCCTGATACTTGATATCACCAGGAATCACCGGTCCGAAGTTCTGAGCCGGGCTGTTGTCTATCTCCTCCTGACTTTGGAACAGACCTATGGACTTGTAGCCGAGCGAGTATCCAATTTCATAGCCCCTAAGGTCTTGATAATCAAATGCCGGAGTCGGCTGGTCATTCTCAAGCACCGTATTCTTCGCCCAAGTCAGCTGCAGGTTGGAGAAGACAGACAGCTTGCGGTTAATCTGTCTGAAGAAACGGATTTCTCCCTCCAGCCCACGATTGAGCACCTTGCCGGAGTTACGGGGTGCTATGTTTGCAATACCCACATAGGAGGGTACACTTCCTGCTTCAGTGAGAATATTGTCACGACGCTCATGGAAATAATCCAGAGTGACATTCAACTGATTGCCCTCAAAGAGAGACAAGTCGAAACCGATATTAGTCTTGTAAGCCTTCTCCCAAGTCACATATGCGTTGCCGACACGAGTCTCGTTGTGACCGCCCGCAGCCATGGTACCGCCGTTGGTAGTACCGAAATAATAGCCCGAAGGGAAGATACCACCGAGCGCACCGCCAGGTCCAAATTCAGTGATATACAAGAACCTGTCCCCGCCTATCTGGTCATTACCCACAGATCCGTATGAACCCCTCAATTTGAGGATCTTGACAAAGGACGGCATCGTTATGAAAGGCTCGTCACTGAGCACCCAGCCCGCCGAGAATGAAGGGAACACGCCATAACGACGACCTTTGGGGAAATTCTCCGAACCGTTATAGCCAAGATTGAACTCCGCAAAATAACGCTTTGCATAATTGTACGCCGCCCTTGCGCTCAAGCCTTGATAGGCATAGAGATATTCAGAACTTTGGATGTTCTTAAGCGTCCTATTCCCGAGAATCTGCGCATTGACAGCATGCTGACCAAATTCCCTGTCATAATTGATACGGACATCATAATAGGTATAACGCTCCACATAAGAACCGGTACTCGCAGTGAGCCGTCCGTCTGTGGTATAATCCTGATACACAGGCTCTCCAGTAATGGCATCCAGCCCTCTATACCAGAACTGTTCGAATGTCTGCCTCCAGACGCGGTTCAGATTGTTGGTATTCTCGAAACTAAAATACGCCTGCGCACTCAAACCCTTGGTTATAAAGTCAAAATCGTATTTGGCCGAGACAGTGCCATACATCACATTGGAGCCGTTGTTGTAGTAGCCGCTCCGTGTAATCACACCATACGGGTTATTCTGATAAGGTATTTCCAATGCCGAGCCTGCCGCAAGCGTACCATCAGGATTGAAAATGGATTGAGAACTCGGCTTGCGCGTCGTAATTACGGAGAATACATAGGGAAAACTCTCGCTCGGACCGATGCGGGTTTCGAGACGCCCTGCCATATCTATGCGTACATTGAGTCGTTTGGTTGCCTGCACATCAAGATTGGAACGGAAATTCCATCTATCATACTTGGACTTGACTCCATAATTAGCTTCGAACTCCTCGCTGTGATTGAGCAAAGTCCCCTGGTTCATATAACTTCCTGATATGAAATAACGGACACGGTTGCTCTTGCCGAGAGTTCCGGAAATATTGACATTGTACTGCTGCTGTGAAGAATAATCTTTCAGCACGACATCGAACCAGTTGGTATTTGGATACTGATAAGGATCGGAACCGCTCCGTATGATATCCAGAACCTCATCCGTATATCTTTGTGGCTGGTTGTCATTGAAGTCCACGGCTTTGTTGTAAAGGGCCTGTTCGTATGAACTCATGACCTCCGGCAGACGTATGGGCTGCTGCACAGCCTGCTGCAGCGTAAATGAGATCTTGGGAGCCTCGTTGCCCGAACCTCGACGAGTAGTCACGACCACAACGCCATTAGCCCCCTGTATGCCATAGAGCGCAGATGAAGAGGCGTCTTTGAGTATCGTAATGGACTCTATTTCATTCGGATCAAGCATGTCGAAGTCGGACTTGTTGCGCGGAAGACCATCCACAACCACAAGAGGGGCACTGGAACCATATGTTCCAAGTCCTCGGACATAAAGATTAGCGGCATCGGCACCGGGCTCGCCGGAAGACTGGACTGTAATAAGTCCGGGAAGTTTACCTGCAAGCGCATTGGAAATATTGGCAACTGGCGACTGGACCAAATCCTTGGTCTGAATTGTAGACACGGCACCCGTAATGGAACGCCTTGTCTGCCTGTTGTTCATACCGACTACCACTATCTCATCAAGCATCAGATTATCTTCTTCAAGGACAATATCCTGATTGCCACCACGATAAACGATTTCCTTGGTAGCATAGCCGATAGAGGAGATCTCGATGACATCTCCAATTTTGAGAGAAGAAAGAGTGTAGTTACCGTCAAGGTCAGTGACCGCGCCATTGTCACTTCCCTTCACAATAAGGCCGGCAGAAATGACTGGCATACCGGACTTGTCCGTTACTTTTCCTGTCATTGTACCCCTATTGTCCTGAGGAGAGGCTTCACTAATTGGCACTGAAGCTCGGACCTCCTGGGCAGCTAATCCGGCAGCGGCAAGAATCACTGCGGAAAGCACGAAAGTTTTTAGTGTTGAACGAATCATATAGTTAAACATTAACATACATAAGGACAATTAAGGTTCGGATATAAATCCTCAGGAAAATCCAGAAAAATCTCGCACACAAAAAAATATTCGAACCACATTGCATCATCAAATCATAAAATATTTATACTTAATGAGATAAGTGACGGTTTTTAACTATAGTGTTATATAAAATGGCGAAATGCAACAAATGTCGCATTTCGCCAACAAACATAGTTATTTTTCCGAAAATTACAATGCGAAATTTGCAGAGTCACAAGTGATTACGCTCCATATTGAATCACCTATAAAAAAACGACATCCCGCCAGCGATTGACGGAATGTCGTAACAAGTGCCGAAAAAACGGCCTAATACAAAATTTTACAGTCCTATCTTCTTAAAGAAGTCGTTGCCCTTGTCATCGACGAGAATGAAGGCGGGGAAGTCCTCAACGCGGATCTTCCAGACGGCTTCCATGCCGAGTTCAGGATACTCCACACATTCGATGGACTTGATGTTGTTCTGTGCGAGGATGGCGGCAGGGCCTCCGATCGAGCCGAGGTAGAATCCTCCGTGCTTCTTGCAGGCATCCGTGACCACCTGGCTGCGGTTACCCTTGGCAAGCATCACGAGAGAACCTCCGTTGTCCTGGAACTCATCCACATAAGGGTCCATTCGTCCGGCAGTCGTAGGTCCGAGAGAGCCGCAAGGCATTCCCTCCGGAGTCTTGGCAGGACCCGCGTAGTACACGGGATGATCTTTGAAATACTGGGGCATACCCTCACCAGCATCGAGACGCGCCTTGATCTTGGCATGGGCGATGTCACGGGCGACTATGATGGTGCCATTGAGGCTGAGACGGGTGCTGACAGGATATTTGGTAAGCTGTGCAAGAATCTCGTTCATAGGCTGATCGAGGTCTACGCGCACAGCCTCGCCCTCACCTGCACCGCGAAGCTCTTCGGGGATAAGCTCATACGGCTTGTCATCGAGCTTCTCAATCCACACGCCGTCGAAATTGATTTTCGCCTTGATATTGCGGTCTGCAGAACAGCTGACGCCAAGCCCTATGGGGCAGCTCGCACCGTGACGGGGAAGTCTCACGACCCTCACATCGTGCGCGAAATACTTGCCGCCGAACTGTGCCCCAAGTCCAATCTGATGAGTCTGCTCAAGAAGTTCTTTCTCCAGCTCCACATCGCGGAAAGCACGTCCGGTCTCATCGCCCGTGGTGGGCAGAGAGTCATAGTAATGCGTAGAAGCAAGCTTAACAGTCAAGAGGTTGCGCTCAGCAGAAGTACCGCCTATCACGATAGCGATGTGATATGGCGGACAGGCGGCAGTACCGAGAGTCTTCATCTTCTCCACGAGGAAAGGCACGAGCGTCCCGGGATTCTGGATACGCGCCTTGGTCTCCTGATAGAGATAGGTCTTGTTGGCAGAGCCTCCACCCTTGGTTACGCAGAGGAAACGATACTCCGCACCTTCAGTCGCCTCGATGTCAATCTGGGCGGGAAGATTGCATTTGGTATTGACCTCCTTATACATATCGAGAGGAGCATTCTGGCTGTAGCGCAGGTTCTCCTCCGTATAAGTCTTGAAGACACCTTTAGAGAGAGCCTCCTCATCGCAGAATCCAGTCCAGACATTCTGACCCTTTTCGCCATGGATAATGGCAGTGCCCGTGTCCTGACAGAGAGGGAGTTTGCCTTTGGCTGCCACCTCGGCATTACGCAGGAAAGTGAGAGCCACATACTTGTCGTTGTCGCTCGCCTCAGGATCGGCAAGAATGCTTGCAACCTGCTTGTTGTGGGAGCGGCGCAGCAGAAAACTCACGTCGCGGAAAGCGGTATTAGTAAGAAGAGTAAGTGCCTCAGGGCTTACCTTGAGCACGCTCTGACCCTCAAATTCACCCTTACCGACAAGTTTCTCCGAACCCGGAATCTTGTAGTACTCCGTTGTGTCCTCACCGAGCTGGAACATCGGAGCGTATTTGAATTCTACCATAATGTATGAATCTGTTTAAAAAAGTTTCGTAAAATCTTGTTGTCATCCATCGTCCTGACCGGTTCAACGGCACCCGAAGTGACAATTTACAGCATCAACGATTAATTGCGCATCAGGTACTCTTTCATGAAATCATTGAGATCCCCGTCGAGCACCCCCTGGGTGTCGGCAGTCTCGTAACCGGTACGCAAATCTTTCACAAGCTTGTAAGGATGAAGTACATACGAGCGTATCTGCGAACCCCATTCGATTTTCTTCTTCTGACCTTCAAGCTCTGCCTGCTTCTCCTGACGCTTCTTCAGCTCGATGTCATAGAGACGGGACTTCAGGATACGCAGAGCGTTCTGCCTGTTGTCCTGCTGACTGCGTGTTTCAGTATTCTCGACCATGATACCAGTAGGAATATGCCGCACACGCACACCGGTCTCCACTTTATTGACATTCTGCCCGCCGTGACCACCGGAGCGGAAAGTATCCCACTCGATGTCCGCAGGATTGATTTCTATATTGATCGTATCATCCACAAGGGGATAGATAAACACAGAGCTGAATGTAGTCTGACGCTTGCCCTGGGCATTGAAAGGAGAGATGCGTACGAGACGATGCACGCCCGACTCCGCCTTGAGATAGCCATAGGCATAAGGGCCTTCGAACTCTATCGTACAGCTCTTGATGCCGACCTCGTCCCCTTCCTGAAGCTCGGAGACAGTCATCTTGTAGCCGTTACGCTCACCCCAGCGGGTGTACATGCGCATGAGCATAGCTGACCAGTCATTGGACTCCGTACCGCCCGCACCCGAATTGATGGTAAGCACGGCACCAAGTTCATCACCCTCCTGCCCGAGCATATTCTTAAGTTCCAAATCCTCCACCAGCTTCACCGCAAGCGTGTAACCCTCATCAAGATCAGAACTTTCACCCTCATTGGAAAACTCATACAGCACATCGAGGTCATCCACCGCCGTAGCCATCTTGTCATAATCTGAGACAAGAGCCTTCACCGGCGCGAGTTTCTTGAGAAAAGCATCGGCAGCCTTTGGGTCATTCCAGAAATCAGGCTCGTCACGACGCCGCTCTTTAGCTTCTATATCAGTGCGTTTATCTTCTATATGAAGGCAGTCATGAAGAAGATTCACTCTGCCATGCAATTCCTTTATCTGTTCAAGTGAAGTCATAAGCGTGCAAATTTAGCAATTTTCCTGCGCACTATCGGGCAATGAACGATATACTTTCTTCCAACTGAAGCTCATCATCACAGTCCTCGCCACGAGATGAATGAAATAGGCAGCAAGCAGGAAATGCAGACAAAGCACGGATTCGGTCACACCCCGCAGAAACAGGGCCTTACTCGCGAACCACGCACCAATGAATGCCACCATAGCCACAAACATCGCATCGCGTATTTGCACCGAAGCGGTCGCTCCGAGATAAACGCCGTCCCAAGTGAAAGCCGCACAGCCGAGAGGCGGCATCACCATCAGCCACGGCAGGAAATGGCGGCACATGTCAATCACGGTCTCATCCGAAGTCATAAGACGCAGCAGCGGCTCCCCCGTCACGGCATATATCCCGATGAAAGCCACGGCGATGGACATGCTCCACACGAACACATACTTCACCGCCCGCTTCACGTTGCGCTTGTCCTTTGCCCCGATGAAGCGACCCACGAGAGCCTCTCCGGCATAAGCGAAACCATCTGTGAAATAAGAGAATATCAGCAGCAGCTCCATCATTACCGAAGAGCATGCGAGCAGCACATCTCCGAAAGAAGATGCGATAAGCGTATAGCCTATGTAAATCGAAATGAAAAACAGCGAGCGCAGGAAAAGATTGCCATTCAGTTTAAGGAACGAATGCAGCTCCGACGAGCGTAGAGTGGCGATTATGGTCTTGAGCGAGAATCCGCTGAGGACCTTGCGATACTTGACCCGGCTAATTATGATACAATAAGCTAAACCGCAATACTGGGCAATGACCGTACCTGCGGCGATACCGTCGAAACCTATACCATCCCATGAGCCTATCCCATTGGCGAGAATGATACTTGCAGCCACATTGACACCATTGACTATCAAGTCCTTCCACATCGAAGATACAGAATCCTGCATACCCACGAACCAACCGCTGAATCCCATCAGGGAGAGTGTCGCTGGAGCCGCCCATATACGGATGAAAAAATACCGCGCCGCCAATGACTCCACTTCAGCGGAAGCCTGGGTACAAAGCATAGACAATTTGAGGAATGGCCACTGAATCAGAAGAAGTACGGTGGCGATTGCAATGGAGAGGCTCAACGCCCGCCATAGGATAGATGCGCAGCCCTCCCAGTCCTTTGCCCCATAAGACTGGGCGCAAAGACCTCCGGTGCCGGTACGCAAGAAACCGAAACCCCAATACAGAAGCGTAAAAAGCATCGAACCTATGGAAATGGCGGCTATCGACACAGCCGCGCCCCCGCCGAGATGCCCTGCGATGGCAGTATCCACAATACCGACGAGAGGTACGGTGATATTGGCGACTATGCTCGGAATCGAGAGCTTGAGTATATCTTTATTGAGAGTATTCATTTCTGTCTGAACTTGACATCCTCTTCGAGCATACCGAGATAGGAAGAATAGCGCTCCGGGCTGACTTCCCCGCTCTCAAGAGCGTCCTTGACCGCACAGTCAGGCTCATGGGTATGCGTACAAGGCACAAAGCGGCATTGGTCTGCAATCCGAAGCATCTCCGGGAAATATTTATAGACTTCCTCACGAGAGACCCCGTCGGTCAATCCGAAGCCGCGAAGTCCCGGACAATCAATCACATAGCCTCCGCCAGCAAGCGGGTACATCTCGTAGAGCGAGGTCGTGTGACGCCCTTGCAGATGCACTTCACTGATATCGGAAATCTTGGGATTGAGCGAAGGGTCGAGGGCCTTGACAAGCGAAGACTTGCCCACGCCGGACTCTCCACAGATAAGGGAGATCCCAGACTGAGTCAGTTGCCTGACTTCGTCTATACCCTCCCCCGTCAATGTCGAAATTTCTATTATGCTATACCCCGCCCCCTCATAAATCGCCTTGAATTCCTGCATTTCATCCGCAACCTCGGATTTGTAGAGGTCCACCTTGGCAAGCAGTATGACGGGATGTATGCCATACATCTCGCAAGTCACCAGAAGTCTGTCAAGGAAAGGCAGCTTAATCCTCGGAAAATATAGAGCCACTACCACGAACACCCTGTCAAGATTGGCTGCAATGGTCTGAGTCTGACGGGACAAGTTGGAAGAACGACGGACGAGATGATTTGTCCTGGGCAAGACCTCGGTTATCACCGCAGGATGCTCCTCATCCGGAGTCCCGTCACAACGGAATGACACCCTGTCACCTACCGCCACGGGATTGGTGGACGAGCCGTTACCAAGACGCGCCCTACCTCGCAATACGGCAGGAAACGGATTCCACTCCGGAAGTTCACACAAAAGGAAATGACTTCCCGCATTCTTAACAACTGTAGCTACACCTTGGCTCATATCCTACGAATGTACGAGTTTTTCACGAGAAACAGAAACACGATGACATCACCCCGAAACAAAAAGCGGGTCTCTTCCGACAAAGGGAGAGACCCGACTTAGCACGTTTTTAAGTGCATGGCATAGAGACAAAGTCTATACGGGCACTAAACCGAGTGCAAGTTTACAACTTTATTTTGGATATTCCAACACCCCTGCAGTCTTTTCGATTGTCCGTTCAAGGTCAGGGTTACAGCCATAAAGTCTTGACAAAGCATCGCTTATACTCGTCCTCATTTCATATAGGCGATTCCTGGAAATCATACCGACAAAGAACTCAACGACTTTAAGAGAACCACACAGATTATTTCCATTTACGCGAGCAAGGCAACCGGCAGGACCGTTCTTGATACTCATAGGAAGCCTCATGTCAAACAGTACGCCACCATGAGCACAAATATTGCGAAGCGTACGGATTGTCTTGATGTAATTTTCAAAAACAGATGTCTGATTCACCCCGAAGTGTCGGCATATATCAAGTTTATCTGCTGTTGATTTCAAGTTCATATACAAATTTTCAATATTTCCGAATGTCATATACTCCACTGTCTTCCACGCAGGGGCATACTTGTCATTGATGTATTTCTTATGGTGGCGTTTGATTACAGGCTTTTTCTTTATTGCTTCATACACGTTGTCAAAACCTTTGATATAAGCAAAGGTCATCACCGCAGGATCCACGAACCAGGTAGGTGATTCCTTATGTTTGTTTGACATGGCATAAGTAATGTATGTGCGAATGGCAACCTCTATCCGACTGATATATCGATTGAGTATATTACGCATGTCAAAATCGAAATAATAAAGCGCGACAGCATCACTCAAGTTCGTACCGTTTTCCACTTCGTGCGTACGGTTCTTATACTTGGGATAGCTTTTCTCAAAAGGAAAAAGATAGGAGCAAAGTCTGAAATATCCTATATCAAGAAGACATTCCCTTGCCTTCTCCACACATTCAACTGTCACCCCTCGACTACGGAGAAGTTCCAACTGCTCATCCAATGTAGTTGCCTTCTTAACCATTGTATTCAAATTAACGCTTGAAGATACTCATTTTCCATGCAATTCCCCGAAAACAAAAGAGTATCTTTGCGGGATATGAGAGAGGAGAGACATTACGGACTTATAGGATACCCAGCAGAAGGCTCGTTTAGCCCAAGGCTGTTCGCTGCAGCATACCACGGCAGGTACAGCTATTCATTCATCGAAGAAAAAGACTTCGCAGAGGCATGGAAACGATTCACGGAAGGGAAGTTCCATGCAGTGAATGTCACCGCCCCTCACAAAAAGGCAGCTGCTGAAGCCGCCTCATGGAGAAGCCCGGAAGTCATCAGTACCGAAGCCGCAAACATACTCGTAAAATCCTCCTCCGGAGAAATACTCGCCTATAATTCTGATACACTCGCCGTCAGAGCATTGTGCGAGCCGTTCGCGAACCAAGCCTCAAACGCTGCGGTCGTGGGATTCGGCGGGGCGGGGAGGGCCGCCGCCGCCGCACTCGAAAGCCTCGGACTAAAGCCCGAAATCCGCCATCACGACACTTTGGGCGAATGTCTCACCGCAGACATAGTGATATGCACCCTGCCGCAAGCCGTCCCCGGACTCGAAAACATACGCTGCAAATGGCTGATTGAAGCCAACTACAGAAATCCCCTATGCAGAGACATCCCGGAACCGGGGCACTACATAGGGGGATTGGACTGGCTCAAAGCCCAAGCCGCACTCGGCTACGGACTGATGACGGGAGAAAGCCCCGACACCGAAGCCATAATGAGCTGCGAACTCAAAACCTATTGAATATATCCTGCATCAGCCCAGCCATTGACAGTGTAAACTAAACAATCTCCGCTGCCAGACTGCGCTAAGTACTATTGAATATACTTGACTATCAAGCGAATAATAAGTTCATTCAGAGTCTCGACTTTATACTCACCCACAGACGGCTCGATATGACTTTCACCCACTCCGCTGTCATCTGTAAGGAAGACATAAGTTCCCGAAGTCGCCAATGCAAAGAATCGCGACATAAACTCCGTATTCTTATCAACCCCACTCGCCGCTACGGGTATGATTTTTATCCCGTTGCGGGCATAATTCTCTATCGAAGCATGAATCGAGCTTATGACATCGTCATTATGATGTGCGGGGGCATCCAGAACAAGAAATACAATCCTACTGCGTGCGGACTCGTCCCATGAGAGATTCTGGAGTCCGGCTTCAAGCGCCGTGTGCACAGCCTCGGGATAGTCTCCTCCGCCGACCGCAGACTGCTCACCGATAAAATCAGAAATGGCGGTCACATCGGAAGTGAAGTTCTTACTGCGGGTCACATACTCGTCCCCCTCGTCGCGATAGAACAAGGCGGCAAGCCTCAACGCCACATCAGGGCACGAAGTACCGACTTTCGACACTATATCCTGAAGATCCTGCTTGAGGAATTTGATCTCATCACCCATAGAACCTGTAGCATCCACTATAAACGCGATGTCAGCCTTACGGGCAGAGACTCCACCGGAAGTGATTTCATAGGAATTATAGACAGTCTGCTCTGACGACCAATGGGTTACAACCGGAGCTTCGGACTGCACCTTACCGTCCACGGATATGCTCAGAACTGCATTTTCTCCAAGAGCCGACTTCTGATATAGACCAGGCCAAAGGTTTGCCACACCCAAGTTGTCAGTCACTGCAGTCCAAGCACGATGACCATCCACATTGAGTTCCACCTTCACACCAGCGGCAGGAGCGTCGCCGTCTGTAACTTTAACCGCCACTCTGTCATGAGGATAGAATTCCCAATAAGGGCAGTACTGATAGTATCCGCCATCGTCATTGACACCGCCTTGGGAAAGCATCATATTCCCCCAGAAATGCCAGTTGTCAAGGTCATTCCATTCCCCGGCGGTAAGCACACCGGCAGAAGTATTGCCACCATTGCCAGAACTACTGGAATCATCAGAAGATCCCCATGAAGGAGCCGAATCACGATATCCGCCCGAACCATACGGTTCAAAATCATCTTTTGAACATGAGACAAAAGCCAAAACAATAGAAATAGCCAAAGCCCTGCGGGCGATTGATAATGCAGTCATTTCGTTAAATTTAAGAAACTGTCCGGTGCTGTTCCGGCAATCATTCATACCGAGACCCAAACACCAACAACAAGATGCAATTCCCATCGCAGATGTTGCATTTTCCCAAGGTCAGGCCCCGATTCGCCCCGACTTCAGGGGATTAGGCTACGGCTGACTCCGGCGCAAGCCGGAAGTTTTTCCAAAATCCGTCACGACTTTTTTCCGTCCGCGCCAATCAACTCAAAATCAAGCAGTCTCTGCTCAAGGTTGGCATTGGAAACGCGTATGCGCACCTCATCTCCGAGACGGTAAACCTTACGGGTTCTGCGCCCCCGGATAAGGTATTTCTTCTCATCGAACTCGTAGAAATCGCCCTTGATCTCACGAAGTGCGACCATGCCCTCGATATGTGTAGGCTCGATCTCCACATACATACCCCATTCGGTAAGCCCTGAGATATGACCGCTGTACTCATTGCCTACGCGGCTCTGCATGTACTCCACAAGCTTATATTTAATGCTTGTGCGCTCCGCATCTGCAGCCACATTCTCGCGTTGCGAGGTATAGTCACACAAAGAATCATAATAGCCTTTGTCCTCGCCAGCACCTTTATCGAGGTAACGGGCAAGCAGACGATGCACGAGCAAGTCTGGATAACGCCTGATTGGCGAAGTGAAATGAGTATAATAATCGAATGCGAGTCCGTAGTGACCGATATTGTCCGTACTGTAACGCGCCTTTGCCATGGATCGCAGAGCCAGATCCTTGAAGGCAACGCTCTCGGACGTGCCGGCAGAACGCTTCAGCAGGTCGTTGATGGCAATCGCAGCCTTGCGCCCCTCCACATCTTCTTTCATCTTGTAGCCAAAGGTCTTGGCAAATGACCTCAAGCCCTCGACTTTCTCCGCATTGGGCACATCGTGTATGCGATAGACGAAAGTCTTGCCCGTCTTGGCAATCAATTCCGCAACGCTGCGGTTCGCCAGAAGCATAAACTCCTCGATAAGCCAGTTAGCCTCGACCGAATACTTCTGATAAATCTCTATGGGATGACCCTGGCTGTCGCATTTCACCTTCATCTCGGGGCGATCGAAGTCAATCGCACCCGCTTTGGCACGCTTCATCTTCAGAGCATGTGCCAAGTCATTGAGCACGAGTACCGCCTCTTTAAGTTCGGCAGTGGGTTCAAAACCGCTGTCGGTCTGCCCCGTGATTATCCCCTGCGCCTGCTCGTAGCTGAGTCTGTGATTGGAGCGTATGGCAGTTCTGCCGAACCACTTTTTACGCACCTTGGCATCGGGAGTTATCTCAAATACCGCAGAGAATGTCAATTTATCCTCATCCGGACGCAATGAGCAAAGCTTGTTACACAGAGTCTCGGGCAGCATGGGAACTGTCCTATCCACAAGATACACCGAGCATCCGCGCTGCTGTGCCTCTTTGTCCACCACGGAACCGGGCTGCACATAGTGAGAGACATCAGCGATATGTACGCCCACCTCGAAATTGCCGTTATTGAGCTTGCGGAAAGAAAGCGCATCATCAAAGTCCTTGGCATCCGCCGGGTCAATGGTAAATGTAAAGACATCCCTGAAATCCTTACGGCCTTTCATTTCCGCTACGCCTATCTGGCTTGGAATCTGATCGGCAGCTTCCTCGACCTCCTTGTCGAAACGATAAGGCAGATTAAACTCCGCGAGTATGGCATGCATCTCAGTGTCATTCTCACCGGGAGCACCGAGCACGTCCACAATATGTCCGACGGGGTTCATCTCTCCCCTGTCCCAATGATCCACTATCACCGACACCTTGAACCCTACCTGTGCCCCGAGGGCTTCAGCTTGGGACGCGTCCACTTCTATGTCATAAGGCATATTACGGGCCTGCATGAGAACCCAAGCATTACCTTTGACTTCGTGATAAATACCGATAAACGGCACTTCTGATCGCTTGATAATCTCCACGATTTCGCCCTCACGGCGCTCTGCCCTGACCATGCGCCCAGACTTTCGTTTGGATGGTTCAGAAGTATGAGGCACCTTGGTCACCGCCACACGGACGATATCCCCGTTGAGTGCGCCACGGGTTTTGGATGCGCGGACGAATACATCTTCTTCCTCGCCTTCCACCACAACAAAAACATAACCGTCACGAGTCATCTGTACCCTACCCTCGACCTGAGGATAGACTTTGCGGGGCGCCCGACGTCTGGATTTATTATGCGCCTGAGCTGATCTGCGTCTTGACATTTTTAATCTATTAGGAAAAACCAACTTCCGGAATCAGGCATCGCTGATCGGGAAACTGTTCAAACACCACCTGCCGTATTTTCGGCTATTTGCCACCGGCAAACTCGAAAACCCAGCAGGACAAATTTCGGAAACAAATCCAAACGGCTTACAAAACCGGAACAAATGTAGTCAGCAGCTTGGCAGACTCACCTGTCGGAGAGACAAGCACACTCTGCTCGGAAGATTCAACGAGCACGCACTCACCTGCATTGACACTTGTCCGCCCCCGTGAAGTCTCAAGGCTTGCCTCACCCTCCAAAGCTATCACTATGAGGAAATTCCCGCAATCATCAAGACTCCTGCGCATGGGCTTGGAAATATCCAATAAATCTGTAACGAAATGCTTACAACTCACAAGATTGACTTCTTCATCCTTGACCGAAGCATAATCCGTCCTATAATCCTCGCTCACACTATAATCAATGGCATCCTTGGCGAGTTCGGTATGAAGTTCGCGCGGCTTGCCGTCAAGCCCCGGACGATTGTAGTCGTAGATACGATAGGTAATATCCGAAGTCTCCTGTATCTCAGCGAGATAGCAACCCCCGCCTATGGCATGTATCCTGCCTGCGGGAAGGAAGAAGACATCTCCGGGATGAACATCATGAGAGGCGAGTACGGAAGTTATCTTGTCCTCCCGTACGAGCCTCACATAATCTTCGGAATTTATCTGCTCCGAGAGTCCGCTGAGCAGCTTGGCTCCGGGAGCTGCATTGATGATGTACCACATCTCCGTCTTACCCTTGGACTTGTGGCGGTCCCACGCGAGAGCGTCATCAGGATGGACCTGAATGGAGAGATCCTGCTTCGCGTCTATAAGCTTGATAAGCAGGGGGAATTGACCGTCCTTGTATATCTCACTTATTCTCTTGCCCGCCTCAGGTCCTTCGGAGACGACCGACTCATTACCCTCAACTCCGGAAAGCACCCACCTTTCGGTACCCCAGACAAGGGTCTTCAGTATCGGTTCAAATTTGTACATCAGTTGTATTACTTCACAAGTCCTCTTGTTTGAAGCATTGCCTTTGAGTCAGGCTCGCGACCTGCAAACTCTTTATAGAGCACCATAGGCTCTTCGCTGCCACCTCTCTCAAGGAATGTCTTCTTGAACTTGTCCGCAAGTTTGACAGTCTTATCCATATCCCACTGGCCGTCAGCACTTACGCACTGAGAAGTGAAAATGCTGAACGCATCCTTGTCAAGCACCTCAGCCCAAAGATAGCCGTAATAGCCTGCGCTGTAGCCGCTTGAGAAGATATGGTTGAAATATGTAGTGCGGTAACGGGGAGCAATCTCAGGGATGAGACCTATGCGAGCTGCCACGGAAGCCTCGAATTCATCGATAAATGCACCGGGGTCGGAAGTCTCAGGGATGGAAGGAAGTTCATGCCAAGCCATGTCGAGGATTGAAGCCGCAGCAAGTTCGGTAGTCATAAATCCTTGATTGAAACGGAGTGAAGCACGAATCTTCTCCACCAACTCGGCAGGAATAACCTCACCCTTGTCGTTGACCGCGTACTGGTTCAAGAGCCAAGGCTGGAAAGCCCAGTTCTCATTGAACTGTGAGAACATCTCCACGAAGTCGCGGGTGACGCTCGTACCGGATACACTTGCGTAGTGACACTTGGTCAGAAGTCCGTGAAGAGCGTGTCCAAACTCGTGGAACACTGTCTGCACATCATCCACTGAAAGATACTCGGGCAGGTTACCCACATTGACGATGATAGGACGCACTTCCACTCCTGCCCCGTCATAGTACTGCTCACGGACATTGTTCATCCATGCACCGCCACGCTTGGAAGAGCGGGGATGGTAGTCCGTCGTGAATATACCGAGAAGATTGCCTTCGGAGTCGCTGACCTTATAGGTCTTAACCACTTCGGGGTTATAGGAAGGTACATTCTCAAGAAGTTCCACATTCACTCCGTAGAGAGTCTTGGCAGCGATAAAAATGCCATTGACCACATTGTCAATCTTGAAGTAAGGGCGAATCTGCTCCTCGTCAAGATTATAGCGGGCCTTACGCACCTTCTCGGCATAGTACCACCAGTCCCAAGGCTCAATCTTGTGACCGGCAACTTTCTCCATATCATAGACTTCCGCCTTTGCGCTCTTCACCGCAGAACTCATAATCCCGGAGAGGAAGTCATTGACCGTCTCGGGGTCATGAGCCATCTTGTTGGAGAGCTGGTAGGCTGCGAAATTGGGATAACCAAGAAGTTGGGCCTTGCGTGCACGGAGACGCAGTATCTCAAGCGCGAGAGCTGAGTTGTCATTGTCCCCGCCCGTGTGGCAGCGGCTACTATAGGCTTCAAACATCCTGCGACGAAGTTCACGGTCCTCGGTATTAGTCATCGCGGTGGTGTATTCGCTCACACTGATGCCGAACTCCGACTTGAAAGCATTGGACGCAGCAAGGATATTGCTGCCCACTTTCTGGGTCTTGACCGCAAGTGCGCTGTCAATCTGGGCAAGTTCCTTCTGCTGTGCCTCGGGAAGGCCTATACCCTCACGCTCAAAACTGTCGAAGTGCTTGCGAAGCACCATCTGCTGCTCACGGGTAAGAGAGCTTTGATCCGCATGATAGACCGCCGCAACCTTGTCGTAGAGGGGCTTGTTGAAGCTGAGCCAAGAGTCGTGCTCTGTCATAAGGGCAAGAGCCTCCTCCACTATCGCGTCAATCTCGGGATTGGCATCGGTCTCACTGACATTGAAGAGCACTCCGCTAACCTTGGAGAGAATGCCGCCGCTGAGTTCGAGCGGAGCTATCACATTGTCAAAGGAAGGAGTCTCAGTGCAAGCGACAATCGCTTCAATCTCAGCTCGCTGCTGCTCTATACCAGCCTTAACGGCAGGAATATAATCAGCATTCTCGATTTTATCGAAAGGCGGAATCCCATAAGGGGTGTCCCACTCCTGGAGGAAAGGATTTGTCTGATGACAGGAAGTCATAATCAAAGCTGCCGAAAGGCAAAGGAACAAATGACGATATTTCATTAATAATTCACGATTACATCACCCTCGGTGTATTTACCGTCGGTGAGTTTGATTTCATTGACAGTGAACTGTATGCTGCCCTGATAGAGGCTGAGTACACCGGTGAGGTCCACCGTTGCAGTGCCGTTAAGGACTTCCTCGGGGATCTCAAGGTCCGCGAAGCGGCTGTAACCGCTGGTACGGAGCTGAATCTCGGTGCTGCCCATCTTGAAGTACTGGCTCACGGAGTAGGAATTGGCATTCTTCGCGAGCTGGTAACGGACCCACTTGGAGCGGAGATTGTCAATAGTATACCTTTCGTCACCCTCTACAGGATATTCACCATAGACATAGTAGAATACCTGGCGACGGAATGCTTCGTCACTCTCAATATTCTCATAATAAGGAGCATCCTTCTCCTGAAGGTAAGTCATATTGACGGCACCAACGGTACCATAAGAAGAATCACCGGAGTTACCCACGCTGGCATCGTCCCAGTCGCCATTCTGAAGGTGACGCAGGAAGTTGGTCTTGCTCATGGCCCAAGTTGTGATATCCCAAGGCTTGTCAGAGAGGAACACGCGGTTGTTGGAGTTCTTATTGGACTCATTACCCGAAAGATAGAGAAGAGCAAAAGCCTCTCCTCCATATTTGAGGCCCTTTAGCGTTACGAGTCTGCCGAGATAAGGGCAAGTAGCGAGAGTTGCGCTCTTGGAAGGAAGATCCTTCTCCTCGATCACGACGGGCACCTGCTCCACGATATCCTCAGGAGAGCCACGGAATACATGCTGGTCGATGATATACTGGGAACGGATATAGTTGGTCTCATACTCCGTGTTGTATGTACCCTTATGGAACTCTGCACCGAGCTGAACCATACCATTACCACCGTAGTTGCCGGTCTTATAGCCATAGCATCCGAGCGTAAGACCACCAATAAAGTCGGTAGGGCCGCATTTGACATAGACCTTCTGACCGGGCTTGTATGTATTGTAAAGGCTATTCTTGCCGATTTTGATGCTGATACCACCTGTCTCGTCCTGGATGAAAATCTCATTGTAGAAGTTGCCGGGACGGTCATTGGAGATCACGCGACCCTCAATGATGATATCATCTTCGATAACGAAAGGATTGCCCTGAGTATAGAGGGCTGCAAGCTCGGCAATGGTAGTGTTGGCTACAATCTCACCATCTGCAACCACATTGGATCCCGCCACCTCAATATCGGCTTTGGGATTCTCGTATTTGAATGTGAGTACAGGATCGAACTCCTGGCATCCTGCGAAAGCAAGAAGCGAAGCCGCAAGCAATGCTGATTTATATATTTTCATACCCTTAGAATCTGAAATAGAGGTTCAACATATAGTTCATACCCGCCATGTAGAAGTACTTGGAATCGAACCTGTAGTAACGGGTGTAACTACCGCTGTCGATGAGACGGGTCTGCTCGTAACCACCGGTCTTGATGTTCTTGTCATTGAGCAGGTTCTTGGCCTCGAGAGAGAATCCGAAGTTATACTTGCGGTTGATATACCAGCTCTTGCCTATGCTGAGGTTGAGTACCACTGCAGGATCGAAAGCCTCCTGTGCAGGCATGTATTCGATTTCCTCCGGAGAGAGACCTTGATCCACCATTGTCTCGTTGAGATACCATGAGTTGCGGTGCTCGTTACGGGCAGCGGTGTTGAGTCTATCATCGGGACCGACAACTGCAAGCTCCGTACGATAGAGAGGGTTCATGTCAAGGTAGGAATGTGCATAGACATTAGCTCCGAGGGTGAAGAACCAGTAGGAGTTGGTGCGGTAGTTGAGAGCGACGTTTCCTGCAAGCTGAGGAGTGGAAGGCACATAGTGCTTCTGGACATGGTCAAGCTTGTAGACTCCGTCCTCCACGATATAGGCACCCTCTGCGTCCTTGGCGTATACGGGATGCGAAGCCCAATAGGTAACAGGCTGATGGTCAACAACCACATTTGCGCTATTATCAATAGTTTGAGTCATCAGAGGAGTAGACGTGTAGATATATTCACCCCAGCTGAGAGCACCCTGGACATTGAGGCCGGACACGGGGGTAGGAACCTTGAATCCAAGTTCGATACCCATGTGTCTCTGGTCAATGCCGGACATCGCGAAGTTGGTAAATGAGTTCTGCGAGTCGTCGTAGAAACTCATGAGGTCTGTCTGATCCTTGATGGTGGTATAGAAAGCCGTAGCACGCACCTCATAACCGCCGCCACTGTACTGATAGTTAATATCAGCAGAGAGGGTCTTGGCTGTAGTCAGGTCTGACATGAGTGTATTACGTGTACGGGGAGCAATGAATGCACCATTGAACTTGGGAGCATCAGCGAAGAAACCCGCATTGGCATAGACTCTCTGGTTGCCGGTGATGTCGTACTCGGCATAAGCCTTGACACCGCCTACGAGGAACTGAGCCTTATCGGACTTACCGTAGGAAGTCTCACCGCCACCGTCAGCAGTAAGGTTCACACCGTCCACGATATAGGGATTGCCATTGGCATCGAGGCCGGGGAAGAGACCGTTGCGCATAAGACCATCTCTCCAGAAGCTCTCGTAACCGACTTTGGCAGCGAGACTTGCCTTGAGATTGGGAAGAATGTCCACCTTGGCATTGGCAAATGCCGAGAGGTTGCGCACCTGCGCATAGTAGTCATAGCCATATTTGTCGCCTTCTCTCAGAGTCTGAGCCTCTCCATGTGCGAGATAGTAGTCCAGATCGTACTGGATTTTGGCAGCGGAGAATGCGAAGTCACGCTCTGCGAAGTTGTTGACATTGAGATAGTGGTCACCACCGAGAAGATCCTTGACCGTCTCGAAGTATTCGGTACGGTTGATACGGGCGTTCAGGCCTCCGTTGAGAGTGAACCAGCTGGTAGGAGTCCACTTCGTGGAGAGGGCGAAGTTGAGATCATTCTGATCCGTGCGTCTCTCCTGAAGTATGTATTTGGACCTGCCGTCCTCGGCATTGTAGTTCACATTGTAGAGAGCATCCCAGTTAAGGTGCTGGGTATTCTCATCATAGAGCCATGCTTCTCTTTGAGCAGCAGCCTGATATGAATCATAACGGTTCATATCGTCATTCTCATCGAAGAAATAGCTCGGGAGATTGCGGTAGTAATCCGGACGGGGGTCGGCAGCATTGTACCAGTCAAGAGCCGAATAGCCGTTCTTGCCGGTGCGGAAGAGGACGGTTGCGCCAAGCTCAAGCTCGTCGCTGAGAGCATTCTTCCATGTGACGGCAAATACAGGCTCGAATGTGGAACGCACGCGGGCGTTGCGGAGCTTGCCGTTCTGATAACCCCAGTTGGAGTTGTACATATTGTCTCCCATCAGGTCGTAGACCTCCTGGGTGGATGCGTTCTGCGCACCGCGCTGGCCGGGAGTAGCGAAAGTGACGAAAGAGATGGTACCGGCATCACCAAGTTTCTTCTCGGCGCCGAAGTAGTATGCAAGTGACTTGTAGTAGATACCCTGAACCCAGTCGTTGCCGCCGAGACGGGCAGAGAGGTTGAATGCATAGCTCCAGCCGTTGTCCATAAGGCCTGAAGCATAACTCGTCATGAGGCGGGCACGATAGAGAGCCGAGTTGGTCAGCACGCTGAAACGCCAGCCGGGTCTCACGGAAGACGGAGTACCTATGATATTGGTCACGCCGTTGTAGCCGCCGAAGTCATTGTCGTGAGTTTCGAGACCTGTGCTGGTGTCCTTGCTGCGGGTTGCCTCGTTGAGACCGCTCCACAATGAGAAAGGAGTGTAGCCCGTGATGGCATCGTTGAGTCTGACACCGGAGAAGAGCACGTTCTGGCTCTCGCTGTTATAACCCCTGTTCTTGAAACGCACATCGCTGAAGCCATAACCTACGATGCTGTTGTAAGGGTCATTGGAGCCGAAAAGTATGGACGGGCTGTCGCTATAGCCCGAATCCTCCATGTCGAACTCAGCGAAGTTCGAATCATCAACTTCATTGATAACCTGCTCCGCCACAAGGGACACGAAGATAAGGTCACGGACGAAGCCCTCGACGCTCACATTGATGAGGGCATCAGCGAAGCCATTGGCTCTAACATAGAGTTCATACTGGCCGTTGGCGAGTCCCGTGATTTCAAATGCACCGTCCTCGGCTGAACGGCTCTGCGCGACCAGTTCGCCACCTTGGACAAGCGAAACCTGCGCTCCGGAGATAGGAGTCCTGCCGCTGCGGTTGACGACCTTGGCTCTGACGCCTCCGTCAAACCCCTGAGCAAGAAGACTTGCACAGCAGCACAAAGAGGCAGCCAACAGGGTCAAAATTTTCTTGAAATTCATTGCAAATAGTATTTATACGCAAAAAGTCTTCCCGGTATGCCCGGGAAGATCTTTATTTTCCGACTACGATATAGGTGGGATAGTGGTCAGAATACCCGGCGACAAACGCGCCGTTGGAGAATGTTCTGAAAGGATATCCCTTGTACTGACCGCTTTGGCTTGTCATAAACGGACGCTTGAAAATCACGCCGTAATACCAGTTGTTGCGGTTCTTGGTCACTTTCTGGATTTTGAGACCACCCTCGGGTGCAACTGCCAGATTGTAGTTTATGAGTTCCTGGTCGTAAATGCACCATGTGCCCCTGTAGCAGAGAGAACCGTATCCGGCCTTAATCATGGAGAGGTAAGGATTGAAGAAATCCGTAGGCTCAAGAGACTCAATGTCCTCCTTGCCGTGCAGATATTTGACCATTGACTCATCGAAGGGGTCGTCATTCATGTCTCCCATAGCCACTATCTTGATACCTGGATACTTGGCTTCCATCTTCTGCGCGTGGGCATAGATGATTTCCGCTCCACGTCCGCGAAGGTTGCCACCCTTGCCTCCGATTCTGGAGGGCAGGTGAGCCACATAGAAAGCGAAGTGCTCTCCAGCTATAAGTCCATGTACCATAAGGATGTCACGGGTCTTGAAATAAGCCGTGTCGGTGTCCGAGAAGTCGATGTCCGAGTTGAAGTCGAACGGGATAGACTCGCTGTCCAGATAAGTGAACTGGTCGGGCTTGTAAAGCAGAGCCACGTCTACACCGCGCCTGTCCGGTCCGTCGTAGTGGACAATCTGGTAGTTGGCGTCCGCAATCTCAGGCTGGCTGACCAAATCCTCGAGCACAAGACGGTTCTCAATCTCGGAGACACCGAGAATAGTGTGATAACGCCCGTTACTCTTCCGCATTTCAGCGATGACACGCGCCATGTTGTGCTGCTTGATGTCGTACTTCTCCTGAGTCCATTTGTTCTTGCCGTCCGGCAGGAACTCCGCATCGTTCTTGACGGGGTCGTCATAGATGTCGAAGAGGTTCTCAAGATTGTAAAAACCTATCACATAATTCTGCTGGGCCTTCTGCGCGAAAAGCGAGACCGAAAGCAGAACCGTGAGCAGCGTCAAAACTATCTTTTTCATAAGAGAATGATTGATTATCGGATTTACCACCACCAAGACGTTGATTTGCTGTCCTTGATGGCTTTGGCGTCAGCCTCCCCTACTTTGTCGTCAAGATTGACGAAGAGGCGGTAGCCGAGCCTTTCTTCAAGTTCGCTCACCGAAAGAGCGTAATCTGTTGATACGTAGGAGTCTGAATACTCCTTGTGATCCATCCATACTGCAATGGACCTATAGCCCTTTGTCCCCGCCGAACTGCTCTTGCTGTAGCTCAAGCAAGCCTTGAAATATGCAGTAGGGACGGTAACTTTCTTTCCGTCGTTATCAAGACAATAGTAATTACTGCCGTCCACGACACAACCTGTCACGACATACAAGGTGTCGCATTTCTTAGCCCATGTGCGGACCTTTCCCTCCAAGTTAGCCCAAATGGTACTGTTGAAGTTGTCATTGAGCTGAGGAGTCATGTTGGTAGAATAGAATGTCTGGGCGTTGGAGTCGTAGGAAGTGAGCCTGTCCGCAGAAGGTATCTGATGTCCGCGGGCATGCCATCCGGCATTGCCATCTTTAAATCCACGCGAGAGCACCGCCTGCTTGTCGCGGGGCAGAAGCGGATCTAATCCCCATGCATTGGTGCGGTTCACCGAACCGCCTATGTTCCAAGCGCACAAGGGATAGGCCACCCACAATGCGAGATAATCACCATAACTGTAATAGAACGAATAGTTACGAGTTTCCACGGTACCTATAGTCATGGTGTGGGAGAAGAAATCATGATTGTCGTCATCGATGACTTCAGGAAGTTCCAGCCAACCGGACTTGGGCACGAATGAATCCATTGTACCGGAGCCTGAACCTACACCTTTCTGAGTCAGTTTCAGATCGTAGGACTTACCGGATGCGTGCAAAGTCAATGAGACCTCACGGGATTTTTCACCTGCATTGGCAGACCACGAGAGAATCACGGAAGACTTGCTGTCCTTTCCGCTGGTAGGGCTGACACTCAACCATTCATCTACATTCTCATCCTCGGTCTTATTATCAACCTCGGGATAGGTTACCGAAATGGTCCAATCTCCCGATGCCGTTACATTCAGGAACTGAGAACCAGCTACCTTATCCAACGGATTGGTTTCAACTCTAAGTTTAGGCTCTACGGGATCTTCCAGCCAAGCGTCACCCGGCTGACAAGAAACAAACATCAGTGACAACGCCCCGAAAAGCGTTGCCACCGATGAGATGATATTTTGTTTAAACACTGTGTGAATCACACGAAAATAATTAGATTGCTTTATAAGTAACAGACAATGAAGTAATTCTTATCTGATTAGCTACTGCATTAATATTCAATGAAGAAGTATTGCCGGTGACTGTAATAGCGACATTTTTTGATGTATCACTGAAGTCTACAGCCGCACTTGCGCCTGCGTCAACAGTAATAGTGTCGCCATCGCACCAACCTTGCTTGTTATTACCATTTGCAGTTGTAACGAACTCTACTTTCATAATCGTGTATCCTTCGGCGGCAGTGAAGTCCAAATTAGCCCCCTTATATACACGGAGTTCCGTAGGCACATTACCATTGAGATCTGTATCACAGTTATAGGTAATCACATCATCCATTTTAGCATTGACATAGTTATCCTTTAGGAAAGACTTTTCAACGCTTACTGTGATTGAGCCATCAGGATTAGGTCCACTTGGAGTGTCACCACCACTAACGCCTTCGCCTTCAATGGAAATAATTTTAGAGCCAGTAGTCATTTCAGGCTCACCATTATAATTGGTCAGTTTACCAAAAACAAGGACCTTCTGCCCAACCTTAATCTGATCCGAAGACGTAAAAGACGCTCCATCAAGATATTTACCGCGGTATATCTTAAACTCTGAAGTACGAGTCCCATCTTCCGAAATATAATATGTACCATTACCATATTCAGCGCTAATCTCATCAACATAACTCACGATACCGGAAACATAAACTTCACTTTCAGTTGTAGAGCCTGTTGTAAGAGCAGATGCAATATTATTAGCCGCAATTGCATTGTAAGGATTAGTTTCTGTACCATCACCCTTAGCACCTGCAACAGGAGTATCGCCACCTGTTGATCCACCAAGGCCAAGATCAACACCTGTAGAGAAATCTATGACAGCACCTTCTTTAGATGAAATCATAAGGCTAAGGTCATCAAGACGATAGACGCTTGCAACATCTGCTCCCACATAAATGCCGAGAGTAGAGGTACCGGCAGGGACAGTGAACGTTGTAGATGCGAGATCCCATCTACCGTCCTTGTCTCCGTTAGGGAATGCATACTCAAGTTCGACCCACTTTGAGCCATCATTGCTGATGTAGACATGGAACTCGCTATGGACAAAGAGACTGCTACCGTCCTGAGTATACTTCTCAGAGCCAAAATTCAAGGTATAGTTGGTATTCTCAGGAAGAGCGATACCCTGAACGGCAAAGTAAGCTTTAGAACCGAAGAAAAGATTATTGGAACCGGAACCGGCATAATCAGAATAACCACCATTAGAAGATGAATTTGCCCTAACAGAAAGACCACTATAAGCATAAGTCTCACTGCCTACTCCGGTACCGGTAGCATTCTTCCAACCCTCAAACTGATCAA